>CADEEX010000179.1 GCA_902826465.1 uncultured Acidobacteriota bacterium | reverse complement strand
GCGTCGTCGGCGACTCGTCCGAGTCGTTCGAGGCGCTGGCTGGTCTCGAGAATCACGCCGCGCGGCCCGAAGTGATGCTGGCGCGATCGTCGCCGGTGGGCGTCGCGAGACGCTACAGCGATACGGTGCAAACCGACATGCTCTACGCGGCCGCGCCGACCGCGCATCCCTCCATCGCCTTTGTGCGCATCGCGCTGCCACTGTCGGACATCCGCCAGCAGCTGCGCACGATTGTGCGCACCACGCTCACGTCACTCGGTATCGCCCTCGCCTTTGCCGTGGCGATCTCGTACGCCGTTGCCGGACGCATCGGCCAGCGCGTGCGCACCATCGCCGAAGTGGCGAGGCGCTATCGCCAGGGTGACTTCACGCCGCCGCATCTCAACTACGGCGACGACGAACTGGGGGTGGTGGCGCGGGCGCTCGATGCCACGGTGCAGGACCTGAGCAGCCGGCTCGGCGATCTGGCGCGCGACCGTGGCCGCATGGCGTCGATTCTGGCCGGCATGGTCGAAGGCGTCATCGTCGTCGACTCGCAGGGGCGCCTTGAACTGGTCAACACCGCTGCGCAACACATGCTGAAGCTCGGCGACGCCCCGCTCGGACGGCCCTATATCGAGACCATTCGCCATCCGGCGATTGCCGACCTTGTGGCCTCGGCGCTGGCCGGTGGGACGCCGGACGCCGCGGAGCTGGCGCCGCCGCGCGATCCGTCGCGCACGATCATCGCGCGCGCAGCGAGCGCCACGCGCGGACAGCCGCACGGTGTCGTGCTCGTGCTGCACGACATCACCGAACTGAAACGTGCCGATCAGATCCGGCGCGACTTCGTCGCCAACGTCTCGCACGAACTGCGCACGCCGCTGACGGCGATTCGCGGCTACGTCGAGGCGCTCTCGGAAGGCGATGCCAACGAGGACGAAGCGCAGCGCTTCCTCGAGATCATCATGCGGCACACGCTGCGGATGGAGCGCCTGGTCAAGGATCTGCTGCGGCTGGCCCGTCTCGACGCCGGACAGGAAGTGCTCGAGGTCGTTCCCTGCGACCTGCGCGGGCTCGTGCAGTCGGTGGCGTCTGACCTGTCGAGCACGATCGAATCGCGAGGCCAACGACTGGAAGTCACCGTGCGCCCGGGCGCCGAAGTGGTGCGCGCGGATCCGGCCAAGCTGCACGACGTCCTCAGAAACCTGGTGGTGAATGCGAGCACCTACGCGCCGAGCCACACGCTCATCCAGGTCGTGGCCGAACGCGACGATGACCAGATCGTCATCGACGTCACAGACGAAGGGCCGGGTATCCCCGATGACGATCGGTCGCGGGTGTTCGAACGCTTCTATCGTGTGGATAAATCACGCGCCCGCGATCCGGGCGGTACCGGGCTGGGCCTGGCCATCGTGAAACACCTGGTGGAACTGCACGGGGGCAGCGTCGCGGTCGCCAATCGCGATCCGGTCGGCGCGCGCTTTACCATCAGGCTGCGGGCGTAACCGTCCGCGGCGCAAGGTAATCTGGTGGTTTGGTGCGCGAGCACCGAAGGTGCCGCGACTACCTGGCGCCGGCGAGACGCAGCAGCATATAGGCGCCGCCGCCGATGGCGAACGCGGCCGGAATCGTGAGCACCCAGGCCCACACGATCTGGCGCGCCACACCCCAGCGCACCGCCGACAAGCGACGGGTGGCGCCCACGCCGACGATGGATCCGGTGATGGCGTGGGTGGTGCTGACCGGCACGCCGGTGAGCGTCGCAATCATCAAGGCGATCGCCGCGCCGGTTTCGGCCGCAAACCCACCGACCGGCTGCAGCTTCGTGATCTTCGAGCCCATGGTGTGGATGATGCGCCAGCCACCGGCCAGCGTACCGAGGCCAATCGCCGTGTGCGCCGCAATCACCACCCAGAACGGGATATCAAACGTCTCGATGTACCCGGCGGCGAACAGCACGCCGGCAATGATGCCCATGGTCTTCTGCGCATCGTTGGCGCCGTGATTCAGGCTGAAGAATGCGGCCGACACCAGCTGCAACCGGCGAAACCAGCGATCGACGCGCGACGGCGGCATCCAGCGGAAGATCCAGAGAATCGACGTCATCAGCGTCAATCCGGCGACGAGTCCGATGAGAGGCGACAGGAAGATGAAGATGATCGTCAGCTTCCAGCCACTGACGATGATGGCCGAAAACCCGGCCTTGGCCACGGCCGCTCCGGCGTAGCCGCCAATGAGCGCGTGTGACGAGCTCGTCGGCAGGCCGAAGTACCAGGTGATGAGGTCCCAGATGATCGCGCCGGTCAACCCGCCGAAAATCACGGCGAAGGTCACGATCTTGACGTCGATCATGCCCGATCCGACGGTCTTCGCCACCGCAGTACCGAAGACGAACGCCGCCACGAAGTTGAAGAAGGCCGCCCAGATGACCGCCTTGCCCGGCGAGAGCACGCGTGTCGAGACGACCGTCGCAATCGAGTTGGCGGCGTCGTGAAATCCGTTGATGTAGTCGAAAATCAGTGCGACGAGAATCAGCGCGATGACGATAGCGAGCATCGACGCGCTAACCGTGCTTGACGACGACGCCTTCGAGCACGTTGGCGACGTCTTCGCAGCGATCCGTGGCCGCTTCGAGGAAGTCGAGCGTTTCCTTCCACTTCATCACGATGATCGGGTTCTGCTCGGTTTCGAACAACCGGCTGACGGCAGCCTGGTGCTCGCGATCCGCTTCGTTCTCGAGCCGGTTGATTTCGACGGCGTGGGTGATGACACCCTTGTTGTTGGCCAGCGCGTCGAGCGCCAGCCGGATTTCCTTGGTCGACGCGGTGATCGTCTGCGCCAGTTCGCGAACGCCTTCGCGGACGGTATCAAGCTTGTACAGGCGAATCAGCGTCGCCGACGCGTCGATCGCATCCATCACATCGTCGAGCGACTTGGCCAGCGTGTAGATGTCTTCGCGGTCGAGCGGGGTCACGAACGTGCGGTTCAGTCGCTGGATGATTTCGTGCGTCAGGAAGTCGCACTTGTGCTCGACTTCCTTGATCTCGTCGGCCTTGTGCCAGATCGGCCGTTCGGGAGCGAGCATCTGTTCGAGCAGCGTGGCGCCGCGGTGCAGTTCGTCGGCCAGCGCCTGAAAATCGCTATAGAACTTCTCTTCGCGCGGAATCAGACGAAACGCCAACCAGTCCCCCAAGCACGCTCGGCAGCCGAGCGCAAAACCTGAGGATTGTAGCAGATTCGCTTTACACGGCTGTTACAGCGCCCTTGGCACCGTGGCACCCTAAGCCCCAGTGGCACCTGTGGCGCCCTTGAGAACCCTGTGTAGAATCCCTCCGTGCCCGTTAACAGCGAAGTTCTGGCGATCATTCTCGGCGGCGGTCAAGGATCGCGCCTGTTTCCGCTCACCCAGCTCCGTTCGAAACCGGCGGTGCCAATTGCCGGCAAGTACCGCCTGGTCGACATCCCTGTCAGCAACTGCCTGCACGCCGACATTCGGCGAATCTTCGTGCTGACGCAGTTCAACTCGGCGTCGCTCAACCGGCACATCAACCAGACGTATCGGATGGACGCCTTCAGCCAGGGCTTCGTCGAGATTCTCGCGGCGGAGCAGACACCGGACAGCCAGCGCTGGTTTCAGGGCACCGCGGATGCCGTGCGACAGGCCGCGCGCCACTTCGTGCGCTACGACGCCGACTATTACCTGATTCTTGCCGGCGACCATCTGTACCGGATGGACTACAGCGAGTTCGTCGATGCGCATGTTGATCGCCGGGCCGACATCACGATTGCCGCACAGCCGGTCAGTGTCGACGACGCGACGGGCATGGGCATTCTTCGCTTCGACCGCGGCGGGCAGATCGTGGCGTTCGAGGAGAAGCCCAACGAGGCGCGGCTGGCAGAGATCGGACAGAGCATTCCGAAGGGGTCGATGATGCCGGGGCACGACCCCGAACGCCCGTTCGTCGCCTCCATGGGCGTCTATGTGTTCTCGAGGGACGTCCTGCTCGATTTGCTGGCGGAGAACGACGCCAAGGATTTTGGCCGCGAGATCATTCCCGCGTCGCTCTCGAAGTACCGCGTGCAGCCATTCCTGTTCAGGAACTACTGGGCCGACGTCGGCACCATCTCGTCGTTCTATGAAGCCAACATCATGTTGACGCGGCCTGACGCGCCGTTCCGGTTCTTCCATCCGCACCGGCCGATCTTCACGCACGCGCGATTCCTGACGGGATCGCTGCTGAATGACTGCTCGGTGAAGCAATCGATCGTGGCGGAAGGTGGTGCGATCGGGCGCGCCACCATTGAGGGATCGATTGTCGGCATCCGATCGATCATCCAGGACGGCGCCACCATCACCCGTTCGGTGTTGCTCGGCGCTGACTACTACGGCAACGAGCAGGCGGCGCCAGCGCGCGGCGACAAGCCGCGGATCGGCATTGGCAAGGACGTGGTGCTCGACCGCGTCATCGTCGACAAGAACGCACGCGTGGGCGACGGCGCCCGTCTGGTCAACGCGGCCGGCATCGATCACGCCGATGGCGACGGCTATTACATCCGCGACGGCATCATCGTGGTGCCGAAGGACGGTGTCATCAAGCCTGGGACGGTCGTCTGATGTTCACGCCGATGTTAACGGGCGCGCGTATGATCCGCGGATGCTGAAGCATCTGTCGGCGACTGCCCTGGCTCTGTCGTTCTGTTTCCTTGCCGCGCCGGAGGCGCAGCGTCAGGCCATGCCGATCGGCAAGCAGCTCATCGCGCATCGGGGGGCGTCGGGCGACGCGCCGGAACACACGATGCCCGCCTATCAACTGGCGCTCGATCATCACGCCGACTTCGTCGAGCCGGATCTCGCTGTCTCCAAGGACGGGCAGCTCGTCTGCCTGCACGACGACTCGCTCGAGCGCACCACCAACGTCGAACAGATGTTTCCCGATCGCTACAGCCGCACCGTGCAAGGGCGCGACGGCGCGAAGCAATGGCTGGCAAACGATTTCACGCTGCAGGAAATCAAGCGACTGGACGCCGGCAGCTGGAAAAGTGGCCGGTTCGCCAAAGCGGCGGTGCCGACGTTCGACGAGATGGTGAGCCTCGTGCGCGGCAAGGCCGGCATCTATCCGGAACTGAAGTCTCCCCCGCTTTACACGGGTCGCGGCGTCGACATGGTGAAGATTTTTGCCGACTCGCTGAAGCGGCAGAAGCTCGACACGCCGGAGTCGCTGAAGACCACGCCGGTGATCATCCAGTCGTTCGACGAAGCCACGGTCCGCCGCGTCGCGAGGGAACTGCCGACGATTCCGCGCGTGTTCCTGACGTCGCGCGATGCAGACGTGACCGATGCGCGCCTGCGCGAGCTCGCGACCTTCGCCAGCGGCATCGCCCCGGAGAAGGCGGTGATCGCCCGGCATCCCGACATGGTGGCGCGTGCGCACGCCGCCGGCCTCACGGTCACCGCCTGGACGTTCCGCGCCGACGAGAAGACCGCCTACCCCACCGTCACTGAGGAAATGACGCAGTACCTCTACACCTGGGGCATCGACGCGCTCTTCACGAACAACCCGGATCGGTTTCCGAGACGCTAATTCCTGACCATGCCCTCGAGCCGCCGCGTCGCCAGACGCGCCAGCAGGGAACAGACCAGCACGATCATCACCAGCACCAGCGCACCGGCCCAGGCCTGGCGGTGCCAATCCTCATACGGCGAGATCGCGTAGGTGAACACCTGCACGGTGAGTGACGCGATTGGCTGCGTCATGCTGGTGGTGAAGAAGCGGTTGTTGAATGAGGTGAACAGCAGCGGCGCCGTCTCGCCGGCGATGCGGGCCAGTGCCAGCACGACGCCGGTGATGATTCCTGGCGCGGCGGCGGGCAGCACCACGCTGAACACGGCGCGCGCCCGCGTCGCGCCGAGCGCCAACGCGCCTTCGCGCATCGTGCTCGGCACGAGCAGCAACAGCTCTTCGGTGGTTCGCGCGATGATCGGAATCATCATGATTCCGAGAGCGAGGCCGCCGGCAAGGGCGCTGAACTGCTTGAACGGCAGCACGGCGATGCCGTAGACGAACACGCCCACCACAATCGACGGTACGCCGTTCAACGTATCGGCAGCAAATCGAATCGTTGCCGAGAAGCGGCTCCCGGCGTACTCAGCCATGTAGATGCCGCTCACGATCCCGATCGGAATCGCGAACAACGAGCCGAGTCCGGTCAGCATCAGCGTGCCGACGATGGCGTTGCCCATGCCGCCGCCCTCTTCCCCCACCGGCTTCGGCATGCTGGTGAAGAACTCGAAGTTGAGCGCTTGAATGCCCTGACTGACCACGAAAAACAGGATGAAGGCCAGAGGCACCAGCGCCAGCAACACCGACGCACCACAGAAGGCGACAAAGGCCGCCGAGACGAACTTGCGCCACCACATGCTCATAACGCCGCCACCGGTTCCGCGGTATGCACTGCGGCGCGCACCTGTTTCCTGGCGCTTCGCGCCATGCTCCAGATCAGCAGCCGCGACAGGAAGTTCACGATCAGCGTAATCACGAACAGCACCAACCCGATTTCGATGAGCGCATGCAGATACAGTTCATCGGCCGCCTCAGTGAACTCGTTCGCGATCACGGCCGCCATGGTGTACTGCGGCGCAAACAGCGACATGGATACCTGAGGATTGTTGCCAATCACCATCGTGACGGCCATCGTCTCGCCGAGAGCGCGGCCGAAACCGAGCATCACCGAGCCGACGATGCCGGTGCGTGCGTAGTAGAGCGCGGCGCTGATCGCCTCGAACCTGGTCGCGCCGAGCGCGTAGGCGCCTTCGCGCTGCGCCACCGGCACCGACTTCAGCACCTCGCGCGCCACAGACGACGAAAACGGAATCACCATGATGGCGAGAATGAGGGCGGCCGAGAGCATGCCGACGCCCACGGGTGGACCGCTGAAGAGCGTCCACTCGCGCCAGCTGTCCGGAATCCAGAGCTCGAACTCGCGCACCAGTGGCACCAGCACGAACACGCCCCACAGGCCGTAGACGATCGACGGGATGGCCGCGAGCAGTTCCGTGAGGAACACCAACGGCTGCTTCAACCGCGCCGGACACAGCTCCGAGATGAAGACTGCAATGCCAAGCGCGATCGGCGTCGAGATGGCGAGCGCCAGCACTGAGGAATAGAGCGTGCCCCAGATGAACGGCAGCGCCCCGAACTCGCCCGACACCGGATCCCAGATGTCGGTGCGCCAGAAACCAAGGCCGAACTTCTGAATCGACAGCCACGACTGACGCACCAGCTCGACGCCGATGGCCGCGACGATGAGAATGAGCACCAGACCGAACACGCCGGTGCCGAGACGGAATCCGAGATCCTTGCGCATCACTTTCGACAGTCGGCTTAAGTCTTAGGTCTTAAGTCTTAAGTCTTAAGACCTACTGCGTTTTTATCCTGTTCAACGCCGCGAGTTCGAGCCTGATCACTTCCGCCGGCAGCGGCGCATAGCCGAGCGTCGTCGAGAGCTTCTGCCCGTCGGCCAGCGCCCATTTCATGAAGTCGACCATGATTCTCGACTTGGCCTTGTCAGTCGGGTTCTCGTAGAGCAGCAGCCACGTGAACGACGAAATCGGGTACACGCCCTTGCCTGACGCGTTGGTGATTGAGACGCGGAAGTCTGCCGGCATCTGCGCGGCGGCACCTGCAGCTGCGGCGGTGACCGAGGGAATCGACGCCTTCACGAACTCGCCCGCGGCATTCTGCACGGCAGCGTAGGTAATCTTGCTCTGCAGCGCGTAGACCAGCTCGACATACCCGAGCGATCCGGGCGTCTGCTTGACCAGCCCGGCGACGCCTTCGTTCCCCTTGCCGCCAACGCCGGCGGGCCAGCGCACCGACGTGTTCACGCCGACCTTCGTCTTGAACTCCGGGGACACTTTCGCCAGATAGTCGACCCACACGTAGGTGGTGCCGGAGCCGTCCGAGCGGTGCACCACGGTGATCGGCAGGTTCGGCAGCGCCACGCCCGGATTGAGCGCCGCAATCTGCGGCGCGTTCCACTTGAAGATCTTGCCGAGGAAGATGTCGGCGAGCACGGCGCCCGAGAATTTCACCTCGGCGGTGACGTTCGGCACGTTGTACACGGGCACGACGGCACCGAGCACTGTGGGGAAATGGAGAATCGGCCCTGGTGCGGCTTTCAGCTGTTGGTCGGTCATCGGGCCGTCGCTGGCGCCGAAGAACACCGTCTGATTTGTGATCTGGA
>CADEEX010000178.1 GCA_902826465.1 uncultured Acidobacteriota bacterium | reverse complement strand
ATGACGATCGATCCGCCCGACTTCAGCCACACCTTGCTCTTGAGGGCCTTGTCGATCTCGACCTGGACGCCGTACTCTTCGAAGATCGGGAACGGCTTGTTGTACAGCTTCACCTTGGACGACAAGCCAGGCAGGATGCGGTCGATGGTCTCGAGCACGCGCTGGTGCTCCTGGGGATTGTCGATGCGGATCGCCTGAAAATCTTCGGTCAGCAGATCGCGCAGCAGCTTGCCGACGACGTTCTGCTCGCGGTAGACCACCGCCGGCGCCCGCGACGATTCCATCTTGCGGCGGATGTCGGTCCAGATCGCGTGGAACGCGTCGAGGTCCGACACGATGTCTTCCTTCGGTCGTCCGGCTGCGGCGGTCCGGATGATGACGCCGCCGGTAAAGCCGTGCGCCTCGCGGAACTCGCGGACAATGCCACGCAGCCTGGAGCGCTCGTCGCGCGACTCGATCTTCCTCGACACGCCGACATGATCGACCGTCGGCATGAAGACGAGGAAACGGCCGGGCATGGTGACGTGCGACGTCAGACGCGCACCCTTGGTGCCAAGCGGTTCCTTGACCACCTGCACCAGGATTTCCTGCCCTTCCTTCAGCAGGTCTTCAATTTTGGCTTGCTCGCGCGCCGCCTCGACGCCGTCCTTGCGGTCGCCGTTCTTTTCGGCGGCCTTCTCGCCGCTCTTCTCCGGCGCGTCTTCGTCACCCGACTCGAGTTTCTCGAACTCGAGCAACGTATCGATCACTTCGGCGACATACAGGAACCCGTCGCGCTCGAGGCCGATATCGATGAACGACGACTGCATGCCGGGCAGCACCTTCGACACGCGGCCCTTGTAGACATTGCCGACGACGCCGCGATGGCGTTCCCGCTCGACAAAGACTTCCGCGACCAGATCGTCCTCGAGAATCGCCACCATGGTTTCGTGGCTGTTCGAGGAGATGATCATCTCCTTAGTCATCACAAACTCCTTCGGCGTCCCTGGGCTTTAGGCTCTGGGCTCTAGGTACGTTCGTACCCAAAGCCCAAGGTCCAAAGTCCAGGGCCTGCCAGAAATCAGTTCGTGAACCTGCGCATCCGTACGTTGAGCACCAGCCCGAACGCGGCGAGCGTGGCGATCATCGACGACCCCCCATAACTCATGAGCGGGAGTGTGAGCCCTTTGACGGGCGCCAGCCCTGCCGACATGGTGATGTTGTAGACCACCTGGAAGGTAAAGCTGGCGAGCACGCCGAGCACGAGATAGGAGCCGAGGCGATCCTTGGACAGGCGGGCCGCCTCGAGCGTGCGCAAGATCACGAACAAATACAGACCGAGCGCCACGAGGACGCCCAGAAACCCCTGTTCCTCGGCCAGCACCGAGAAGATGAAATCGTTGTGGGCCACGGGGAGAAACCGCAACTGTCCTTGCGTCCCCTGCATGAACCCCTTGCCTGTCAGTCCGCCCGATCCGACCGTGATGCGCGCTTGAATCTGCTGGTATCCAGCGCCCTTCGCGTCCTGCGTCGGATCGAGAAATGTTGAAATACGACTCTTCTGATAGTCCTTGAGCGCGAACTTCCACGCGATCGGCGCCGCCATGACGAGGCACAGCGCCAGAATGCCGAGAATGCGCATATGCATGCCGGCGAGATAGGCCACCGCCAGAAACACCGGGACCAGTGTCACAGCGGTGCCAAGATCTGGTTCTTTGGCAATGAGTGCGAGCGGGATGAGGGTCAACGCTCCGCCAATGGCGAGGGTCGGCCACCCTGGCGCGCCGCGCTGCTCGCCGAAGAATTTGGCCAGCACCAGCGCCACGCCGGCCTTGGCAAACTCCGACGGCTGAAGGTTGAAACCACCGAGCGAAATCCAGCGCCTGGCGCCCATCTGCACGTCACCGAGAAAAATGACGTAAATGAGGGCGAGACACAGCCCGATGTAGATGAGATGCGACTTGTCCGTGAAGGTGCGGTAATCCAGCGACACCGTGACCAGCAGAGCGCCGAGACCAATCACGATGGCGTAGATCTGCGTCATGAAGAGACGCGATCCGCTGCCAGTGGTGGCGCTGTAGATCATCGTCACGCCCAGGGCGCAGAGCCCGAGCAAGGCGATGACCAGTGCCCAATCGATGTGGAAATAAAGCCGGCGCTCGAACATCTCTCTAGGGTGATTAAGTGCTTCGGTGCCTGGTGCTAGTTGTTGGCGACGACGTCGGGCCGCGGGTCATCACCCGTCGGACGGGCCGGTCCGCGATACAGCGGGTCGACGATGTTCAGCTTGAGATCGGTGGGCGCTGGCGGCAGCGGACGACCGTCTTTCTTCGCAAAGAACGTTTCGAGCACGTGATGCGCCACCGCTGCGGCGTTCGCGCCATGGACGCCGTGCTCAAGCAGCACCGCGCCGGCGATCTGCGGATTGTCACGCGGCGCGAAAAATACGAACCAGCCGTTGTCGCGCAGGTCCCGATCCGAGCGCGCCGCGGCGCGTCCCTGGTTGGAAATCACCTGCGCCGTACCGGTCTTCCCCGATACGTCTCGGCCGGCGATTCTGGCGCGGCCGCCGGTACCAGCCCCATTCACGACCATCCACAGGCCGTCACGGATGGCCTGCAGCCGATCGCTGTTCATCGTCACCTTGGACTGCGGCGCCGGCGCGGGCACATCCTTCCAGCCCTGGCCATCGTCGACGCGCTTCAAGAGGTGCGGCGTGACGCGCGTGCCGCCGTTGGCGAGGGTCGCCATATAGACGGCCATCGAGACTGGCGTCACAGCGACCGCGCCCTGACCGATCGACACCGAGATGGTTTCGCCGGAGTACCACTTCTCATTGAACGTCGCGCGCTTCCATTCGGGCGACGGCACCAGCCCCTTGTTTTCACCCGGAAGGTCGATGCCGCTCTTCTCGCCAAGGCCGAGCAGCGTCGCCCACTTGTGAATCTTGTCGATGCCGGTCATGTTGCCAACCGTGTAGAAGTACACGTTGCACGACTGCTCGATCGCGTGGCGCATGTCGATCCAGCCGTGGCCACCCGCTTTCCAGCACTTGAAGCTGCGGCCAAAGAAGGTGGCATGGCCCGGACAGAACACTTTGTAGTCCGGATCGACGATGTTCTCTTCGAGCGCCGCCGCGGCGACGGCCATCTTGAACACCGAGCCCGACGGATAGCGGCCTTGAATGGCGCGATCCTGGAGCGGCCGTTCGTTGTCGGTGTTCAGGGTGGCCCACGTCGCGCGGTCGATGCCCGACGCAAACGCGTTCGGGTCGTAGGCCGGCCGGCTCGACAGGCCGAGCACCTCGCCCGTCGCCGGATCGAGCACCACCGCCGAACCATTGAATCCGGCCACCGTGAAGGCGTCTTCGATCGCCTTTTGCACGTCGTAGTCGAGGGTCAGTTCAAGCCGTTTGCCTTCGGTGGGCGGTAATTCTTCGAGCGTCCGTATTTCGCGGCCCACGCTGTTGACCACGACGCGTTTCTCGCCATCGTCTCCCATGAGGAGATCGTTGTAGACACGCTCGATGCCCGATTGGCCGACGATGTCACCGCTCTTCAGTTCGCTGCCGCCTGCGACCTGCGCGTCGCTCACTTCACCGACATAGCCGAACAGGTGGGCGGCCATCGCATCGACAGGGTACTGCCGCGTCGGCACTTCTTCGACGACCACATCAGGCAGCTCGAAGTCGAGGCGTCGTGCCGTTACTGCGGCCACTTGTGCCAGGGTAGCGTCGGGCACAATCACAATCGGCCGGTACGCGGGCTCGCGGCGATGACGCTCGACGATCTCGCGGACCCGCGGTTCGGGCAGGTCGAGCACCGCCGACATGAGCTGCACGGTCCGGTCCAGATTCTTGGTGTGTTCCCGGACGATTGAAATGCTGTAGGAGTGCCTGTTCTCGACCAGCACGCGGCCGTCGCGATCAAAGACCACCCCGCGGGGCGCCCGCAGCGCCAGGGTGCGCTGATGGTTGTTCGCCGCCATTTCCTCGAACTTGTCGTGTTGGACGACCTGGAGAATCCAGAAACTGACCGCCAGCACCGTGAACACCACGGTCAGCAGATACTGCAGGAGGCTCAGGCGGACGCCAGCCTGGCGTCTGTCCTCAGGCGCGGCCATGGCCAGATGATGACATGTAAAGAATTGAGAATGTAGGGCTTTTCACCGCGATTCTCTCCTACCGCCGTGGCCGGCCCCGCGCCAGCCGCCGGCGTTCGACCGCTCCCGGCAGAAACTCCGCCAGCTGGAAGGCCACGACACCGACCAGGGCGTTGCCGAGGGCCTGCTCCAGCGTCGCAACGTACGGCCGTCCCAGTTCGCGTAACCCGAGAAGGACGGAAACACCGATGAAGATGGCCGCGTGAAGAAGGGTGGCGAGAAAGAACGCCGTAAACCGCGACAGCGGCTGCGTCACGATGAACTGGGTACCGACGATCCCGGCAAAGAAGCCGACAATGGTCTTCGCCAGGCCGCCAATCCCGATGACGCCACTCCCGCCCGACAGCGTATCCTGCACGAACCCGGCGAAGGTGCCCGCCAGCAGGCCGGTCACCGACCCTCCCGCCAGCGCGGCATAAATCACCACCACGAGCACGAGGTCGACGACGATGACCCCACCCGTCAGGAACCGTGCGGCCGTCGTCTGGAGCGCCAACGCCAGCGCCGTGCCAGCAATCACCCACACGCCCTTCACTTTGCCTCCTCCGCTGACGCCGCCGCGGCGTCGGTCGGGGTCAGCACCACCAGCACGTCTTCAAGGCTCCCGAAATTGACAGCGGGCTGCACGGCGATCTCGCGATACGCGCCGCCGCTTCGCTGGACCGCGCTGACGCGGCCGATCGCGAATCCCTTGGGATAAATACCATCAATGCCGGAGGTGACGACAAGGTCGCCGACGACCACGTCGGACACCTCGGACACATAGTCCATCCGCAGCGCATCGTCCCCCACGCCGACCACGACGCCCTGGGCTCGCGAGCGCTCGATCAGGGCCCCTGCCGCGGCGTTCCGGTCGATGAGTAGTTGCACCTTGGACGCCCTCGGACTGGGCACCACGACGCGGCCGACCACGCCAGCCGGCGCGACCACCGCCATGTCGACGGTCAGTCCCTGCATGAGCCCTTTGTTGATGGTGATGGTGCGGAAGTCGGGGGTGGCGCCTGAGGCGATGATCTCTGCCGCGATCGTGGACAGGCTGATGCTGTGCTTCAGCTCGAGGAGTTGTGCGAGCCCTTCGGCACGGCCAACGAGCGCACCCTGCGCCTGCAACTGGACCTGCGCCTCGGCCAGGGCGCGGCGAAGCTCCTCGTTCTCGCGATGCACCGACCGGAGCGCCACGTAACCGCCCCAGAACGTGCGCACACCATTGACGATCGACGAGGTCGCGCGCTGCGCTTCGGCGAACGCCCCGAACGTCACCGATTCGAGCACCGGCACGCCCGTCCGCGAGTTGACTTGTGCGGAAATGAGGATCACGTGTCCGACGATGATCGCCAGGAACAGATAACCTGAGCGCTGCCGGAAATCGAGGAGGGACACCTCAGTCGATTGAAATCTTTCTCAGCAGGTTGAAGTCGGACAGCATCTTGCCGGCGCCGAGCACCACCGACGACAGCGGATCTTCGGCCATCGCCACCGGCAGCCCGGTTTCCTCGCGCAGGCGGCGATCGAGCCCCTTCAGCAGCGACCCTCCGCCTGTGAGCACGATGCCACGATCGACGATGTCGGCCGAGAGTTCGGGCGGCGTGCGCTCGAGAGCCACACGCACGGCATCGACAATCACGTTCACCGTTTCCGTCAGCGCCTTGCGAATCTCGTCGTCGCTGATCGTGATGGTCTTGGGCACACCTTCGATCAGATGGCGTCCCTTGATCTCCATGGTCATCGGCTCGTCGAGCGGAAACGCCGAACCGACCTCCATCTTGATCTGCTCGGCCGTGCGTTCGCCGATGAGGAGGTTGTACGTCTTCTTGATGTACTGGATGATCGCCTCGTCCATCTCGTTGCCGGCGACGCGTACCGCCTTGCTGTAGACGATACCCGCCAGGGAGATGACGGCGATGTCGGTGGTGCCACCGCCGATGTCGACGATCATGTTGCCGGACGGCTCCGTGATCGGCATCCCGGCGCCGATGGCCGCGGCCATGGCTTCTTCCACCAGGTGCACTTCGCTCGCCTTGGCGCGATAGGCGCTGTCCTTGACGGCGCGCTTCTCGACCTGGGTGATTTCAGAGGGGACGCCGATGACGATGCGTGGCCGCACCCAGACGTTCCGGTTATGAGCCTTCTTGATGAAGTAGGTCAGCATCTTTTCAGTGCTGTCGAAGTCGGCGATGACTCCGTCCTTCATCGGCTTGATGGCCACGATGTTTCCGGGCGTGCGGCCGAGCATCTCCTTGGCCTCGCGGCCAACTGCTTCGACCCGCCCATTCAGCTTGTTCATCGCCACGATGGAAGGCTCGTTGACGACAATGCCCTTACCTCGGGCGTAAACGCAGGTGTTCGCCGTGCCCAGGTCAATCGCCAGGTCACTCGAGAACACTGAAAGCATCGAACGCAGATTCAAGCGGCAGACTCCTTCTGCACAGAACCGCCCTACTTATCGGTCAAAGTGGGCAAAACGATACCCGCGGCCGGCGGTGCGGCCTGCAGCCCGTTCTTGCCGCGGTTCTTCACGTGATACATGGCGGAATCGGCCGCCTGCACCAGCTCGTCTGGCGTCGTGCCGACGTCCGGCAAGGTGGCGACTCCGACGGACGCTGTCAGACGAACACTGAGTCCACGATCGATAAGGAACTCGTAGGTGGCCAGCCGGTCGCACACGCGCTCGGCCACGGCCAGCGCGCCTGGCCCCCCCGTGTCGGGCAGGATCAGCGCGAATTCGTCGCCGCCGAAGCGCGCTGCGATATCGGTTTCGCGGGCGCTCCCGCGAATCACACCAGCCGCTTCGACCAGCGCCTGACTTCCCGCCAGGTGGCCATAGGTATCGTTGATCAATTTGAAGCCGTCGAGATCGATGAACAGCAGAGAAAGTGGACGATTGTTGCGAACGGCGCGCTTCGCTTCCCTGCGCAGGACCTGGTTGAGGTAACGCGAGTTGTAGAGTCGCGTCAGGTCGTCGGTCACCGAGAGCGCTTCGACGCGCTTGATCAACAGCGTCTTGTCGAGCGCCGACGCCAGCGGCGCGAGGTGTGCGAGCAGCGTCTTCAACGTGGTCGGACTCAGCTTCGGACTGCGCACGGAGGGACGCCGGTCGAAGCCGACGATGGCGCCCAGGCAACGGTCGCGGCAGACCAGCGGCAACGCGAACACGGTGCCAGGAAACGCGGAGGCCGGGTCGCGTCCACGCTGTCCGCCCGCCCACGCCCCCACCACGCCCGTGCGCGCGACGCGTTCACTGATGCCAGGGAGCGCGAGCGCCATTTCAGGGGCAATCTCGCGCTCGGCCAGCACGGTGACCTGCCCCGCGAGATCGACCGTGGCGACCGCCCAGTGCCGGGCCGGAACCCAGCTGGCGAGCAGGCCGATGGCCCCGGCGGCAATAGCCGCAGGTTCGATACTGTTGTGGGTAAGGCTCAGCACCGCGCGCAGCGCCTCCGCGCGGGCGAGGCGGCGTCTGAGCGCGGCGTCCCGGGCGGCAAGGCGAGCCGAAAAATCTGCGGGCATCGAGGAGGGGGCACCGCTAAGTTCTTCTGTGCGCGGCAAATATACCACACCGATCGGGCCAGATCCCTTGCCTCATCCGAACGTACTGTCATACCATGAGCGTTTCCGAGGACCCTCGATGACAATGCTCGATCGGATGCGTCGGCACCGCAACTGGCTCAAGTGGAGCCTGGGGCTCGTCTGTCTCGCGTTCGTTATTTTCTACATCCCTGACTTCCTCTCGACGACGTCCGGCCCAGGGGCCATTCCCGACGACGCCGTCGCGACGATCGATGGCGAGGAAATTCGCGCCGACGAATTCCGGCGCATCTACCAGAACGAACTGCAGCGCTACCAGCAGTCGGCCGGTGGGCAGATCAGTGCCGAACTCCTCAAGCAGATCGGCGTCGACCGCCAGATTCTCCAGGAGCTGGTCGACGAGCGCGCCGCGATGGCCGAAGCCGAACGCCTCGGCATCACCGTGAGCGACCAGGAGCTGGCCCAGCGCATCTTTGCGATTCCCGCGTTCCAGGAGAATGGCGCGTTCATCGGCGCCCAGCGCTACCAGCAGCTCTTGACCTCGAACGGCCTCACCACCTCTGCTGTCGAAACCAGCGCACGCC
>CADEEX010000177.1:6738-8253 GCA_902826465.1 uncultured Acidobacteriota bacterium | reverse complement strand
TTCGCGAGACCGGCGCAATGCGGGCGCTTCGAACGGATCTCAATAGGGTAGGGAAGAAGGCGTTTCAGAAGCCGTTCGAGTAACTCGATAGAGCGACATTCTTGGCGCTCTTCGGACCCACCCACGCTTGGGGGCGATAACGATGAGATGACAGTCGCGTACGTGGCGAAGGGTAGAGTCATCGGGCCAACCCATCGTGGCGGTCGACGCAGAGCGCGGTCCTTGCCGCTGGTCATCAGGGCGCTCACCCTGAGGACCCGGCAGCGCGCTTAACCCGCTCGGTGTCGAGAACGCCGACTGCGGCCTCAAGCGGCTGGTCCCTGCCCTCCCAGCTCGCAGCGGCAGAGAACGACGCTTCGAGGTCCGGCAAGATCCCGCGCCCTTCGAGATTCGTCCCCTGCCACGTAAAGTAGCGGGCCACCGGCATCACGAGCCGGTAGCCGAAGCCCACCTTGAACGCGCTCGTCGCCACTAGGCGCCCCGCGGTCTTCGTTCCGACCAGCGTCGCCAGCTTGTACTCGGACGCGAACGCGGCAACCATTTCCGCCGCGCTCGCGGAGTGCTCGTTGATGAGCAACGCGGCCCTTCCGTGATACGCCTGAGGGCCAAGGGCTTCGGTGAACACCGCCACCGACCGACCGGCGGTGCCGAACTTCAGCAGCAGCGGCAGCACCTGCCACTTGGACCCGGGAATCCGGTCGAACTGAGGCAGCTGTTCCTTGTCGAATCCCCGCCTGGCGAGTTTGCGGTCGACGCTATACCCCACGCCCCTGCGGTCAGGGCAGAGGTGGCTCATCAGGCGCAGGCACCCGATCCCGCCACCCGTGTTGCCCCGGAGGTCAATCACGAGCCTCTCGGTCGCCAAACCCTTGACGGCGCGACTGATGTCGCGCGCCACGTCCATCCCAAGCACACCGGGGAACATGCTGACGCGCAGGTAGCCGATGCCGTCGGCGAGTCGCCGAGCCGTGACGACCTGCTCGGGCACCACAATCGGCCTGGCCTTCTCCCGCGACCCGGGGATCGCCAGCCTGGGATGCTGAACACTGCCGTCTGGCTTGCGCACGGTCAGCTCGTAGGTTTCGCCCAGGCGGAACGGCGTGGCGGCCGGTGGTTCCAGCTCCTCGCCATTCACGCGGAGAAGCACATCGCCCGTGGCGATGCCACCCGCCGCGGCGACGCCGCCGGGATGGACGTCCTGGAACACCCATCGCGGCCCGTCGTTCGTTTCCACTCTGGTGAGTGTGGCCGCCATGGCGACCCGGCCAGTCGATCGCGGTCGACTCTCATGGAAGAACCCGGTATGACTGGTGCCAAGCGACTTCAGGACCGCGTCGATCGCCGTCTCGAACGCCTCGCACGTTGCGGCTCGGACAGCTGCGGACTCGTGTACCTCCCGGAGTTGCCCCGTGTCGACATCCGCCCCCATGAACTTCGTGTCTATGAGCGACACCACCTTGTTGAACACGGCGCGCCGCTGCGTCTCGGTGAGGGATGTCATCGGTGACCTCCGTT
>CADEEX010000177.1:5268-6638 GCA_902826465.1 uncultured Acidobacteriota bacterium | reverse complement strand
CCTGCGCTCGTGTCGCACGCCGACAGGGTGACGAGCGCGGCGCTAAGGCGCAGGTTCAGTACCTCGCGAGCCTGCAAGAGTCCGTCGTCTTGCCCGGATGGTTTCAGCAGGACGGCTGATCTGCCTGGGTCCTTTGTGCTGACGATGCCGTGCGCGGCGAAGTGCACGATTCTGAATGACGCCAGCGGCTGCGCCTTGACGGCCGCTTCGGTCGCGTCGGCGTTCACCAGGACTACTGAGTCCTCCACGGCGAAGAGGGCACCGACCTGCCTGGCCTCCTCGGTAGCCAGTGGGAGCTGCGGCAAGCGAGATGCGTCCACGTCGAACACGTTGCCCGCGGTTGTGATCGCCTTCGTGGATGGCTCACTTGCCTCCGAGCGGTCGGGGGATGCGCCGATGGCCAGTACGGATCGCTCGCCGAGGGGTGTGCCTGGGCGTGCCCTCAGCAGAACCAACACCGAGCCGGACGGCGTATAGGAGACGACATGCGTATCGAGCAGTCGGCGACCACGTGTGGCGGGGAGTAGCTCGAACGGCATCCGTTCGAGGCTGCCTTCGATGCTGAGGATCAGCCGCCGGCGGGCAGCCAACTCAGGAATAGCTGACAGAAGCGTGTCCGCCATGCGTTCTGCCGGCTCGGTGATGTTGCGGCCGTCTCGGGCTGCCGATGCAAGCGCGTCGGCTTGGGCCAGGATGGCCGCTCGTCCAGGCAACCGCTTCACTCTAGCCGCCCCCGTCGTGATCAGAAGCCCGAAAGAGGCCGGCTCTGAGAGCGCGATTTCGTAGAGCAGTTCGTCGGGACGAAGTGCCGCTTGGATTCTCCCCAGGCCCACGGGACTCCGCGCCGAGCGTTGCGCGCGCGTGAACAGTTCTGTTGAGAGCGGCGCGAGCCGCTCTTCGGCCGCGAAGATCTGCTCGAGCAGGCGCGCGCGTTCATTGCGCGCCGTCGCTCGAAGCAGGCGAACCTGGAGCGAGGCGATACGCCGTTCCGCCTCACGCACGTCAACCGACAGGAGCACGTCTGACGGTGGACGCGAATACAACAACTCGAGCAGTGACCGAGCCCTGGCGCGTTCAACTGCGGCAAGCAGCCCAGCGGGATTCGCGGGCGAGGCACTTCCCTCCAACCGTATCCGGGTGGCGACCACTCCGTCCATCGCCGACATGATGCGTCCGCGTGCCCATGGACTGCTGGCGTTGGTGAGCAGTCCTTCGAGGATGTCATCGGCCTCCCCGATCAGCGCCGTCGCCGGTCCGCGCTCGCCCCGCGCGAGCCGCAGGTCGGCAAGCTGCGACAGGAGTTGCGGGAGGATGAGGCGCTCGCCCATGCTGCGGGATGCCCGGATGCCCTCGACCAGCGTCGCCTCGGC
>CADEEX010000177.1:0-5168 GCA_902826465.1 uncultured Acidobacteriota bacterium | reverse complement strand
TGGCCAAGATTGACGATGGCGGTGTTGGTGTCACCAAGCAGGAACGACGCGAGCCCGAGCTCGGCGCGGGCGCGGTTGACCCAGCCAGCGTCCGCGAGCTTCTCGGCAAGGGCAAGCGCCTCGGTCCATGAGCGCCGAGAGAGCGCTGGGTCAAGGTCCGCATCGGTTTCGCCCTTGATGGCCAGCACGCGGAGACGGAGGCGGTCATCGTCCCGGACGACTGGGTCGTCAAGGTAGGCGGCAAGGCGTTCAGAGACGTCGGGAACCGCAAGCCGCGGGAGCTGGCCTCGGAGTTGGTTGACCTCGGCGTAGAGCGCGTTCCGCCGATCGCCACGGGCGATGAACGTATGGCGGGCCTGGCCATACAGCGGCTCCGCCCGAGGCCAGACCCGCAACCAGGCAAGGCGGTCTGCCTCGGCGAGGAGCTTGAAGGGATCGACGGCTCCTTGGCTCCAGGCTGGAACGACGGCCGAGCACACCAGCAGCGAGACGCTGCTACAGCGCAGGAGTCTGACGAGGCCACCTCGGGACATGACGTCCTCCTTGCCGCGCGCTGGGGGAAGCTCACTTCTACATCCAACTCGGCTGCCACGCAACCAAGGCGCTGGATTGGTCCAACCCGGACCAAAAGACTTCGACCGACGTATCAGCTCGGCTAGAATCCGAAGCGCCGGCCGCGCTGGCCAACCACTGAGACCGGAATGTCCAACCAGTTCTTTGAGCGGCCCATCGTCAATTCTCCGTACGAATACCCCCGACAGCACTGGGAATTGGACGAAACCGGGCAGCCGACCGGGGTCCTGCTGGATCGACGGCGACGGGCCGACTTTGTCACGCCCATCCCGAAGGCGAAGAAGCGCCGCGGAAGCCGTCAGCAAGAGCTGGTCCTTGACGAGGGCAAGGGCCTCACGACAAAGAAGCAGGCGTACGACCTCACCTCGATCATTAACGAGGTCCGCAGCCAGGTCGATTCGTGGCGGAGCTTGTCGACCAGCCAGTGGCAGGTGACCCCCGAGACCGCACGGCTGCTCGACCATTGGCGGAACTACAAGTTCGGCGGGGTTCGCCCGTTCTTCTGCCAGATCGAAGCGGTGGAGACGGCCATCTGGCTCACCGAAGTCGCGCCCCACCTGGTCGGCGGCAAGCGGCTGCTCGAATACCTCAAGGTCGTCAACAACGAGGCCAACCCCAGCCTGGAACGTCTCGCACTGAAGCTGGCCACTGGCGCTGGCAAGACGACGGTCATGGCGATGCTCATCGCATGGCAGACGCTGAACGCCGTGCGCCGGCCCGGCAGCAAGACGTTCACGCGGGGGTTCCTGCTCGTGGCGCCTGGCCTGACGATCCGCGACCGCCTTCGCGTCCTACAGCCGAACGATCCGGACAACTACTACGGCACGCGTGAGCTGGTTCCGCACGACATGCTGGAGGACATGAAGAAGGCGCGGATCGTTATCACGAACTACCACGCCTTCAAGCGGCGCGAGCGGCTCGAGCTGTCGGCGGGTGGGCGCGCGCTTCTACAAGGCGCCACCGGCCCCGAACTGCAGACACTCGAAACCGAAGGCCAAATGCTGCAGCGCGTCATGCCCGAGCTGATGGGGATGAAGCACATCCTCGCCTTGAACGACGAAGCGCACCATTGCTACCGCGAGAAGCCTCCGGACCCGGACGACGAATCACTGAAGGGCGACGACAGGAAGGAGGCCGAGAAGAACAACGAAGCGGCGCGCCTCTGGGTCTCAGGGCTGGAGGCCGTGAACCGAACACTCGGCTTCGCCCGCGTGATCGATCTGTCGGCGACGCCGTTCTTCCTCAGTGGATCGGGCTACGCTGAAGGCACCCTGTTCCCGTGGACGATGAGCGATTTCTCGCTCATGGACGCGATCGAGTGCGGCATCGTCAAGCTGCCCCGCGTACCCGTCGCCGAGAACATCCCCGGCGACGAGATGCCGGTCTACCGTGACCTCTGGGAACACATCCGCAAGGACATGCCGAAGAAGGGCCGGGGCGCTGGTGGCGACCTCGACCCGCTGAAACTGCCGAACAAGTTGCAGACCGCGCTCGAGGCCCTGTACGGCCACTACAAGCGAACCTTCGAGCTGTGGCAGCAGCGCGGCATCTCGGTCCCGCCGTGTTTCATCGTCGTTTGCCAGAACACGGCGATCTCGAAGCTGGTGTACGACTACATCTCCGGCTTCTATCGTCAGAACGAGGATGGCACGTCAACCCTGGAACATGGCCGGCTGGCGCTCTTCCGTAACTTCGACGAGACGACTGGCAATCCGCTGGCGCGCCCGCACACGTTGTTGATCGATTCTGAGGAGCTGGAGTCCGGCGAGGCACTCGACGACAAGTTTCGAGCAATGGCTGCCGACGAGATCGAGCGATTCCGTCGGGAGATGGTTGAGCGCACCGGCGACGCTCGCGCCGCCGAGAGCATCACAGATCAGGAGCTGCTCCGCGAGGTGATGAACACCGTCGGCAAGGCTGGTCAGCTCGGCGCCGGCATCCGGTGCGTCGTGTCGGTGTCCATGCTGACCGAGGGCTGGGATGCCAACAATGTGACGCACATTGTTGGCATCCGTGCCTTCGGGACTCAGCTGCTGTGCGAGCAGGTCATCGGCCGCGCGCTCCGCCGCCAGTCCTACGAACTGAACGAGGACGGCCTGTTCGATGCCGAGTACGCCGACATCTTCGGCGTGCCGTTCGACTTCACGGCCAAGCCCGTCGTGGCGCCTCCCACCCCGCCTAGGGAGACAGTGCAGGTGAGGGCCGTTCGACCGGAGCGGGACCACCTCGAGATCCGGTTCCCGCGCGTCGAGGGATACCGAGTCGAGCTGCCGACCGAGAGACTGACCGCCACGTTCACACCGGATTCCGTGATGGAGCTGACGCCGGATCTCGTCGGCCCCACCCGGACGCGCAACCAGGGCATCATCGGCGAGGCCGCGGTGCTGACGGTAGAGCACCTCGAGGACGTCCGACCGTCCACCCTGCTGTTCCACCTGACGAAGCGCCTCCTCTACAAGGAATGGCGCGACCCGGGTGAGGAGCCCAAGCTCCACCTGTTCGGTCAATTGAAGCGAATCACGAAACAGTGGCTCGACACGTGCCTAGTCTGCAAGGGCGGGACGTATCCCGCGCTGTTGCTCTACGAGGACCTTGCTGATGCGGCCTGCAACAGGATCACGGCTGGCATCACGATGGCGCTCCAAGGACACCGACCGATCAAGGCGCTCCTCGACCCGTACAACCCGGAGGGCTCAACCGCGCACGTCCGATTCCCGACGTCCAAGCCCGATCGCTGGGATACGAGTGGTCCCCCGCAAAAGAACCACGTGAACTGGGTGATTCTCGACAGCCAGTGGGAAGCGGAACTCTGTCGCGTCGTCGAGGGGCACCCTCGGGTTGTGGCCTACACGAAGAACCACAATCTCGGATTCGAGGTGCCCTACCGTTACGGTTCGGAAGTCCGCCGCTACCGGCCGGACTTCATCGTGCTCGTCGATGATGGCCACGGTTCAGACGACCTGCTGCGCCTCGTCATAGAGACCAAGGGTTATCGCCGCGAAGACGCGAAGGACAAGAAGTTGACGATGGAGACCTACTGGGTGCCTGGCGTAAACAACCTGGGGACGTTCGGGCGATGGGCATTCGCCGAGTTCGCGGATGTGTACCAGATGGAGTCCGACTTCGAGGCCAAGGTTGCCGAGGAGTTCAACAGGGTGTTGGCCGATCGGGCACCCGCCGTCGAGAAGGTGGGCTGACGTGGCCAAGCGTCCGAAGTCCCCAAAGAACGTCGAGGCTCTCCGCCACACAGACAACAAGCGCGTCAACATTCCGACCGCCGAGCACCAATCTGTGCTCGAGGCCGAGCACACTGCGCGCAAGGAAGTCCGGTATCCGCGAAACACTGACCTGGACCCGCAGTTCGTCTGGCGTGGAAAGGACTATCAGGACTGGAGCGACCTCGTCGTCCAGGCGCCATCGCTCTACATCCAGGAGAAGGTGCACCCCAAGGTGCTGATCGACGACCTTCTGCGGGAGTCCAAGGGCGCGAAGGCCCAGGAGTCCGGAGCGCAGATCGACCTGTTCTCGGATTTCAATGGCGTGGCCGAGGGAGCCGACAGGACTGACTTCTACCACCACGATCAGAACTGGACCAATCGAATGATCCTTGGAGACTCCCTCCAGGTCATGGCCAGTCTGGCCGAGCGCGAGGGCTTGCGCGGTAAGGTGCAGTGCATCTACTTCGACCCGCCCTACGGCATCAAGTTCAACAGCAACTTCCAGTGGTCCACGACCAGCACGATGGTCAAGGACGGCAACGCCAGCCACATCACCCGCGAGCCCGAGCAGGTCAAAGCCTTCCGTGACACCTGGCGAGACGGTATCCACAGCTATCTCACCTACCTGAGGGATCGGCTTACCGTCGCCCACAGTCTCCTCACCGAGTCCGGCTCCATCTTCGTGCAGATCGGCGACGAAAACCTGCATCGTGTCCGCGCGGTGTTGGATGAAGTGTTTGGTGAAGACAATGCCGGACCCACCATTGATTTCAAGACGACCGCCGGCCTCGCGTCTGACTTCTTGGCCGGATCGACGGACCATCTGCTCTGGTACTTCAAGAGCCGCCCGAGCGCAAAGTATCACGCCTTGTTCAACAAGAAGACGGCTGGCGAAGAAGGTGCCACTCAGTTCACTCTCATTCAGAGTTCCGATGCGTCCGTGGTCAGAAGGTTTGAAGACGGCCGAGACGAAGAGCTTCTCGAGCGAGGTTGGTCCCGGCTAGCTCATGACAATCTGACTTCGACGGGGTTTGCCACCACGACAAACTACGCGATGGAGTTCGAGGGACGGCAGTTTAGATTGCCAGCAGCAAACATCCGATGGAAATCACCGCCAGATGGAATGGCACGCCTCCAGAAAGCAAAGCGGGTCATGCTGGTGGGAAACACGCCCAGGTATCGTCGGCTGTTGGAGGATTTCTCGATTTATCCGCTTGTCGATCTTTGGACTGACACCGGCATTTCGGGCTTCTCCGATAAGAAGTTCTATGTCGTCCAAACCAACCCCAAGGTCATTGAGCGTTGCATTCTGATGGCGACAGATCCCGGCGACCTTGTACTCGACCCGACGTGCGGTTCGGGCACTACAGCCTATGC
>CADEEX010000176.1 GCA_902826465.1 uncultured Acidobacteriota bacterium | reverse complement strand
GGATGGCGTCCGGCAACGCGCTGTCGCTCGTCAACGAGTTCGCTTACGAAGAGCACAACCGGCAGATCGAGCTGATTTACGCCTCACCCGACGCCGAGTTCGCCTGGCGCGAGGCGCGGGCTCTAGGCATCGACTATCTGTTCGTGGGCCCGGTCGAGCGCTACACCTACGACACCCTGAACAAGTTCGATGGCGCGCCGAACCGCTTCACGCCGGTGTTCACACAAGACGGCGTCAGCGTCTACGCCTTGCGGCCGTAACGCCAGAACGTGCGCACCGCGATGAACCAGTCGCGCATCCCGATCTTCTTGCCTTCCGCCTTGCTGCGCGGATGGTAGGCGATCGGCACTTCGACAATCCTCCGCCCCCGCGCGGCCATGCGCGACGTGATCTCGTGATCGAGTTCGAAGCCTGATGTTTCGAGAGTGACCGCCGCCAGGTCTTGCCGCCAGAACAGCTTATAAGCTGTGACCGTGTCAGTGAGAAACCGCCCTGTGAACGCCCAGGCGACCAGACTGAGGCTGCGGCCACCAAGATACGCCGCCCATGTCTGGCTCGCGTGCTTCCCGGCGCTCATGTAGCGGCTGCCATAGACCACGTCGCCGCGCTTCTCGAACAACGCCTCGAGCATCGGCACATAGTCGCGCGGGTCGTACTCGAGATCGGCGTCCTGGATAATCAGCAACTCGCCGGTCGATCGCGCAATGCCGGTGCGCACCGCCTGCCCTTTGCCGCCGTTCTTCGCCTGTCGATGCAGCACGACGTCGGCGTGTTCGGCCACGATGGCCGCGGTGCGGTCTTTCGAACAATCGTCCACGACAATGATCTCCTTCCGGAGATCGAACCGCGACAGATCGACGGCCTTGATCTGCCCGAGCAGCGTGCCGATGAAGCGCTCTTCGTTGTAGGCGGGAATGACGATCGAGAGTGTCTTCATGCGCGGGCTCTGGTCGCGAGGTGCGCCTCGAGGAGACGCAGTTCCTCGAGGGTGTTGACGCCGATGGTTTCGGTCTCGTCAATGCAGGGGAAGGTCACCACGGTGTCGTGTGCCGCCAGCCACGGAATGAACGGCAATAAATTGCGCTCGCCCGTCGAGGTACCGATGGCCACGGCTGCCGCGTAGGCCGGCAGCTCGTCGAGATAGGCGCGGCGCGAGAGGCTGAACAGCCCGGCATCGCCCTCGCCCTGCTCCGGCATCACATCGCCTTCGCGGCGATGCAACACGCGACGGATGCGTCCATCCTCGTCGCGTTCCAGATGAATGTACGGGTGCGGGCGCACACATGTCGGCATCACGAGCGGCGCCGCATCGGGCACCAGCGACAGGGCGGCGAGGGTTTCGGCGGTTGCCGGTTCGATCGCGATCTGATCGCACCAGGTAATCCAGACGCGCGACGCGGCCGACTGGCGGACCCTCGCACTGGCCATCATAACGGCGTCGAGCATCCCTGTGGGCCGCTCCTGCACGTCAATCGAGACCGGCACAGGGCTCCCGGCGGTCAGCCGACGGGCATGCGACACACCGGACGGCGCCACGACGAGCGCGGCTCCTGAGATCAGAGGCGCGTACAGGTCAAGGAGCCAGGCAAGCATCGGTCGCCCGTTGACCGGCACGGCAAACTTGGGCAGATCCATCTTGAGGCGCGACCCGCTGCCGGCCGCCGGAATGACGAGCAGCGGCTTGTCGTCAGCGCGAGGTGGCAACGCTGTTCCTCGAGTCGTCTGGCCGCGAGGCCGCCGCATCAACCGGCTGCGGCCGCGCCGGGTCCGACTTGAATCGACCGGACACGAGCGTCCACAGTGCCTGGATCCCCTCGCCCAGACTGGTCCGCTTCACGCGGGCGGGCGAGATCGGGAAGAACTGCACCGGAATCTCGAGCACTTCGGCGCGCTGCCGCAGCAGCCTGGCCAGCAGGTACTGGTTGGCGCGCTTGTGGGTCAGCGGCACCTCGAGGTCGCGCGCCACCGAGAGGCGTACCGCTCTCGCACCCGACAGCGTGTCCGAAATATAGCGTCCGTAGGTGACCAGGCTCGCCAGACTCAGCAGATGACTGCCGGCGGCGCTCACCGCCCCGAAGAACGGTGTCTTCGAATACACCAGCCGAATCGACTCCTGGATGTCGCGCACCGACAGACGCCGGCTGCCCCACACCGCGTCGAGGCGACCGACCGACAGGTGCGACGCCAGCACCGCAATGTCCTCACCGCGATACATGCCAGACGACTCGAACAGCAACACGTAGTCGAACGGCCCCTGACCGAGTTCGTCTTCAAACGACCGACCGACGGGCAGCGCCCGCACCGCAAACGGCAACGACGCGAGGAACGCGGCGTCGAGCGGGGCACCTTCGTGAATCGCGGTCACGTCCACGGCCACGGCGCCAATACCACCGCGCACCATTTCGATGAGCGTCTGCGTCACCTTGTTCACCGTGCCGGCGTCGTGCAGCACGACCGCCAGTCGTTCCCGTCCGTGGCGGTCGACCAGCGACCGGATGAACGGACCGAGAATTCTCGCGGCGTCGTGCCGGCCGGTCACACCATCCTCGTAGTTGGCAATGCGCACCAGCCGAGGATCTTCGAGCGCCTCGATCTGGCCGAGTGGCACGTACGGCGCGGTGGCTTCGACGCGGCCAGGATCGTTGACGACGTAGTGCGTGATCAGGCACGGCGTCGGCAGTGTCCGCATGCCCTTGTCGTTCAGGTAGTACAACGCGCGGCCGATGATGTCGACCGCGCTCGCGCCAAGAATCTCGGCGTCGGTCTGGATGTTCGTGATGAGGAGCTTGATCGCCTTCAGGTTGGCGGCGATCACCTCCGCCAGACCGGGTGTCAGATACGACGGGAACAGACTGGAGTGCTGCGTGCCTGGCGCGTAGATGATGAGGTCGGCCTCGGCAAGCCGCGCAGCCAACCGCGGATTCAGCGTCACCGGCTGGCGGTGGTCGTGGAAGAACCTCGCCACCTCCGTCGCCGACGCGCCTCTCAGCTGCTCTCGTTCCTCGGCGGTGATGGGTCGCGCGATCAGGTCGATCTCGCGAATACGGTTGTGGCCCGCGGTGGCGACGATTTCCTCTTCGCTGGCGAGCAGGGCCCCGTCCTCCCCCACCGCCACAAGGAACGCATTCTCCCCGGCGGTGACGTTCTCGATCACTCCCGGCGGCAGGCCGACCAGACCGCAGTAGGTATCGACCGCCCTGTTGAAATGGCGGCCTTCCCGAAGGAAGGCGCCCGCGAACACCAGATTGCCGACGCTGCAGTCGCCGAAGGCGAACGGTCGCGACGTCGCGACCAACTCGGCAACGAAGGCCTCGAGGCACACGGCGAGCGCCGGAAAGGGCGCAGCCCGCCGCCGCGCCTCGTCGATCGCCGCATGCTCGTTCAGTCCGTCCGGCAGGCGGGTGTCGAGCACCGCGACGACCTCCGGTGAACAGGTGCCCAGTTCGAGCGCGAGGCGCGAGGCGTTCTTCCTGAAGTCGGACGGTCCGAGGCTGTCGCCCAGGAAGCGTCGCACTTCACCCGTTGACGCCCCATCGTCGTAGCCGTTGATGGCCAGCGTCAGGCGGACGCGCGGGTCTTTGAGGAGTTGATGCGAGAGTACGCCTGAACCGCGGCCACCTGAGAACAGGACGACGCGGACGAGCGGGCTGGGCAGAGCGGGCGGCGTACGGCGTTCCGCCAGCTCGCGGTCACCCGGAGCCGGGTCGAGGGATGACGCCATGGAGCGTGACTAGTCGGACACCGATCCAGCGGCCGCCGGCACCGGCGGCACCGCCTTGCGGCGCTTCTCGCGCGTGGCGCGCACCAGGAACTTCACGTAGGGCACCACCTGCTTCACCGCCGCCACGTTCATCTGGCACGGACTCAAACACGTCGGGCACTGCGTTTCCTTGACCCAGTCGCGATGCTTCTGGCTGGTCGCCTTGAAGTAGAGCGCCTCGGCATCCTCGGTGAGCACGTTGCCGATGACTTCGCTGTTCTCGCAGAAGAACAGGCCGCCGTCCGGATTGAGCATGATGCCCTGCGTCTGGAACGGGCATGGCGCCTCGCGATGGTAGCCATTGCCGATCATGTCGGCATAGTGCATGTGGATGTAGTTCTGCCCGTCCATCATCGGGTCCATGCGCACGCGCTCCATGAAGAACTTGCGGAGCCGTTCTTCCTCGCGCCCGATCGGTTTCACGGCGCCACCAAGCTCGGCGTTGCCGAGCATGGCCTCGGTGAAACGGACCATGTTGAACACGATGTCGAGATTCTCGCGCTTGGCCCAGGCGAGGATGTTCTCGCAGTCGTCGATGTTCTTGTTGAAGATGGTGGCCGAGACACCGAAATTGAACTTCACCCTCTTCTGCAGCTGGCGCAGCGCCGTGATGGTCTTGTTCGCCTTCTCAAACGCGTTCTTGACGTTGCGGACATCGGCATGCATCTCGCCGACGCCATCGATCGACACGCGGCAGCTGAAGATGACGCCCTTCTTCTCGCACAGTTCCGCGATCTTGGTGATCATTGGGATGGCGCGATGCGGCGTCAGTCCGGTCGTGTTGATGCCGTATTTGCGGAGCTTGGGCAGCCGATCGAGAAACAGCTGCGTCATTTCGACCAGGTCGTTCCGCGTGGTCGGCTCACCGCCCGAGATCATGCACATCTCGACGTTCTTCCACAGCGGCGACTGCAGCGCGTGGTCGATCTGCTCGAGCGTCATGTCGCTCTTGCGGTCGCCCCGCTGCCAGTTGCTGCACATTTCACAGCGGGCGTCGCAGACGAAGGTGCAGTTGAAGATCAGGCAGGTCGGGTGGATTGGCTTGAACCGCGCAACGTAGGAATTGAAGATGTCGCGTGGAGCGCTGACGGCCGCTTTCGCCAGGTATTGCAGCGCGTAGGATTGTGCCATGAACTAGTTGATTCTACGCCAGTTAGACGTAGTCAGCAAGCATGGGGCGAGAGCCGTGGCTCAGTTGGTGGCCGGCGTCTCGAGGTCGAACATCATGGTCTCGCGCGATGCGCCGTCGAGCACCACCTGCTTCTTCGTCTGCAGGTAGGCCACCACGTCCGGATGATCGCGCGCCACCGCCGGCCAGACCGTGCTCACGAAGTAGCGGGCGCCCTGCTCTTTCCTGAGCAGTTCGATCACGTGCGGCGTAATGGCGGCCAGGTCGAAACTCCAGCCGCGCCGATGGGCCCAATACAGCAGAATCGGCGAGTTGTTGCCGAACTGCTCGTACTCCACCGTGACGATGAGCGCGTTCGGATCGACGACGCGCTCGATCGCCTGGCCCGTGGAAATAGTGCCGAGGTCGAGCATCTGCGGCCGGAAGAAGTTGGGAACGACGCCGCTGTAGTCGAACGACAGCAGCGAGACCGCCAGCAGCGTGGCGGCGCTGCCGAGTGCGCCGAGCCACAACCCGCCATTGGCGCGAAGCCAAACGGCGTCGAAGGCCGGCGCGGCCACCAGCCCGAACATCAGCGCCGCTGGCGGCGTGAATGGCAACTGATGAAATTCGTGGTTCTTGTTGCCTTCGATCGTGACGACGATGAAGAGCAGGACGACGCCGAGCCAGGCATCGAGGATGTGGCGGCGTGGGCGCCGCCAGGTGGTCAGCAAGGCAAACAGCCCGAGAATGAATCCGCCGGGCGTGAGATGCAGCGCCCAGATCCTGGTGACCATCCCCTGCCAGAATCCCCAGTCGGTCAACTGAGCGCGTGTCGACCAGTGGTAGATCGTGATGAACTTGCCGGCGGCCAGCGAGATGGGTGGGCCGTAGGTGCCTGACGGGTGCCAGATGGCTTCACTGAGCCCGGTGTCGTGATAGATGCGGTCGGCGTGCCAGTACCACAGCCCTGCCGCGAGCACGGCCGCCGTGCAGCCGATCATGAACCCGCGGTCGTTCAGCGCGCGCCATCGCTTCGCCTCCCACGCCACCCAGGCAATCGGGGCCATGATCATCAGCGCGGGAATCTTCACCAGGCAGGCCATGGCGGTGGCCACACTCGCCCACACGGCGGTACGCGTCGCACCCGTCTCGAAATACGTCACCCAGCCAAGCATCGCCAGCACCGAGAAGGTGACCATCGGCGTGTCCGAGATGAAGAACCGGCCGAAGAACACAGCGCTTGGCGAAATGGCCATGAGGAACGCGGCCGCACGCCCGACCGGGGCGCCGAACAGGCGGCGTCCGAGCGCGAAGGTGGCGCAGACGGTCCACAGCGAGAAGAAGATGCTGACGTAGCGGCCGAAGATCGTCTGCTCGCCCCACAGCGAGTACATGGCCGCGACCATCCAGTGCATCAGGGGGAATTCCATCCCGACGTACGGATTCTCGGCGCCGCCCCAGTTCACCTGCGGCCAGAAGATGTTCATCGAGCGCTCGTAGAACTGGCGCGCGACGTCGGCGTTGGTCACTTCGCGCCAGCGGTGCGCTTCCGCCATCGGCAGGTGAATGAACTGCCAGCGGAAGTACAGCCCGAGCGCAAGAATGAGGATGAGCGCCGGATCGAACAGTGTGAGGAAAGACGAGCGGGACGAGCCCATCGCGGCGGCGGGGCCCACGGGCGGGGACGACACTGCGACGATCTTACCATCGCGTCTTTCTGGATTTTTTATTGGCAATTGACTAACCGTAGTGAATAATCTGTACAAATCTTCATGCCAGTGTCGTCACTGAGCGTGGCACCCCGCAGGGGACGGCCGCGCAAGTTCATGGCCCCGTCACGCGCTGTCACGCTGACGCTGCCGGAAAACACCATCGCCGCGCTCGAAGCGATCGATCACGATCTGAGTCGTGCCGTCGTACGGGTGGTGCAGCCCGAGGTCGGCAAGCGTCCACATCCGGCGGCGGAGCTCGCCGCGTTCGGCCGCCGTGCGATCATCGTCGTCAATCCCACGCGCATGCTCGAACAGCGGACCGGCATCACGCTGGTACCGCTCGGCGATGGCCGCGCGCTGATCGCGTTCGACGATCCGATGAGCGCGGCACGCCTCGAACTATCGATCCAGGACGAGCTCGAGAATCACGACCTGTCGGCCGAAGACACCCGTGTCTTCGAACACGTGCGCGACCTGCTGCGCGACGCCCGACGATCCAGCACCGTGACCCTGCGTCAACAGCACATCATCGTGCTCGAGCACGCAGGGCGCACTGGCGGCCGCAAAGGGAGCGCCGCCAGGAAACGAAAGGAGACCGAGTGAGACGCGCGACGACTCTACTGGCCGTGGGAACGGCCGTCATACTGGCGGGGGCGACCAACGCTGCGGCCCAGACTTCGGGCGAGCTGACGCCCTTTGCGGCCGTCTACGCTGGCGCGCAGCCACAGCGCCGGACGATTACCGCGACCGAAACCTTTCCGTTGTATGACGAAACGGCCACGGTCACTTCGTCACAGCGCATCCGTAACGGCGGCCTGTTCAAGGTTGGGGTCGGCTTTCCGATCAGCGGCCGGTTCGGCGTTGGTGGCGGCGTGTCGTACTTCGGGCGGCCGGGCACGGCCACCATCGCGGCCTCGCTGCCGAGTCCGATCTTCACGGACACGTTCACCACGGTGAACCTGGACGCTAACGACCTGAAGCACACCGAGCTCGGCATCAATTTCAACGTGCTGTATCAGCTGCCGGTGTCAGAGAAGTTGCGCCTCACGCTGTCGGCCGGTCCGTCGCTCATCCGCGTCCAGCAGGACATCGCAAACGTGGACGTGTCAGCCGCAGGAGCGCTTTCCGTGACGGCCGAGGCGCAGTCAGGCAATGCCATCGGCGCCAACGGCGGTGTTGACGTGATCTATCAGATGCGGCCGGCCTTCGGCGTCGGCATCTTCGTGCACTACATGGGAGGCAAGGTTGATCTCCCGTCGGCCGAAGGTATGACCGTCGGCGGCGCCCAGGCGGGCGTAGTCGTCCGGTTCGGTTTGTAGACAGTCTTTTCTTCAAGAAAGCCACAGGAGCACTTTCATGTCACGACCGAGATCAACCGTCGCCGCGCTGGCCGCGCTGCTGGCGCTCGCCGTTGCGTGCAGCCGGCAATCTGCATCGCCGACCTCACCCGGAGCACAGACGGACGCATCCGCCAACGCCGCCGCCGACGGGTCAACGCTGAAGGTCACGGCGCCGACGCCGACCGACCCGATCAACGACAAACAGGCGAACGACGCCCCGACACTCACGGCTGGTGCGTCGACGGTGCGCTTCGGTAACCCGGTGGCGTTGAGCTATCGCTTCCAGGTCTTCGGCCCGAGCGGCGCCACGGTGCAGGATTCCGGGCTGGTCGGCTCGCCGTCGTTCCGTATCACCGGGCAACTCTCATACATGCACCGCCACACGCGGCGTGGCCGGCCCGGATACAAGGACCA
>CADEEX010000175.1:6843-8353 GCA_902826465.1 uncultured Acidobacteriota bacterium | reverse complement strand
TCCCCTCAATGTCCAATGGTAAAATCAAGGAGCGTGGGTTCAGCCCGACAGGGTCCGGGATACAACAGGTTGACCCTCTGATGTTCGCTGGCTTCTTGGTGGTACTCGCTTCGCTAAAATTCCTGGTCCTGTTCGACTGGAAGCGTGGAAAGGAGATGCCTATGAGGAAAGCGTTCATGTGTGGTGTACGGTCGGTTTCGGAAACGTTCTGGACCATCGGAGCCAGCAGCATCACGGCCATCTTGCCGGGCTGAGCCCACGCACCACGTCCTCAATCACCGCCGCGCCTCCTTGGCCGTCTGTCGTCTGGCTGAGATTTCATCACGACACCATAGACCGCTGCTCGCTCTGCTCCGTCACCTGCTCTATCGCTAGGCATGTGCCGCCAGTCGACGGGCCACCCGCCACCAACCACGAGTCGCCGCAACCATCGCACACCTGAGAAGAGCCAACCGAACTCGCTCTCTGTGGCCAGCGTCCGCACCGACAGCTTCCACGAGGTGCCACCGCGCAGAGCCTATGTCCCCGCGCCAGACGGCGCAGATGACGCCCGTACGATGCACATTCCGAACGTCCACCTTCGACTCGATGTATCCGAACTCGTCACAAGCGGCTTGGAGGAGGCTCTCGACATCGGAATTGAGACCGCTCATCGCCTGGCATTGCGCGAGAAAGCGCAGGGCATGACCGCGCAGGTGGCCGCCGATCGTTCGAATCTGCAGCAAGCGGTCGGCGATCGCGCGCGCTCGCACGACCTGGCCGTTGCGGAGAGCACCGCGAAGCTCAAATAAGTCTATTAGCGCGGCGCCGTAGGCGCGCTCGTCGAGCGGCATGCGTGCAACAGCACGTCGGGCTGGGGGCGCGAACAGCAACCCAAGGCGGTAGGTCCAGGCGAAGAGGCCCAGCAGCAAGAGATCGCATGACATCCACATGCCACGCAGACACAGTACTTGCCCACGAGCGTCCCCTGACGCGCGGCGCCAGCCGACAAGGTAGTGACAAAACGCCAGAATCGGCTGAAACGCTCCGGCGTCCCTGATGTCCCGTTCAGCGATGTCGTACCAAACGCGCCAAGCGTGAGCGTGCCCGGTCGACAAACGCCGAGCAGCTGCTTGCGCACGGCGATGGAATCGCGGATTGTCCGGGGAGGCGAGACCAATGCAACGTGACAGCGTGCACGCACGAAGGAAGGGATCGACCGCGACGAGTGAGGGCGGCGTAGTCGGTGACGTGACGGTTTGAGTGAGGCCCGCCAACGACGGGAGGAAGGTCGAGAGGTCGGCGAGCGTTGGCCACACGCGTTTGCCCGTAGTCGCGAGAGCCAAAGCGAAGGCGTTGACCTCCCGATCGAGCCAGAAGGTGCCCCATGGCCTTCCAGCGAGGAATACGGGACGAACGTCGATATCGTTGCCGCTATAGCCGGCGACACAGAAGTAGCGGGACGAGGGATCGGCCGTCCACCGTCGTTTCATGTCGTCGGGCAGCCCGCGGTGGGCCTGGCGAACCGTGG
>CADEEX010000175.1:0-6833 GCA_902826465.1 uncultured Acidobacteriota bacterium | reverse complement strand
TCCGGATGGATTTCGCGTCTCCTGCCGTGCCATGGAGCTTCACGACGTGCATCTTCGACGCGTCGGGCTCACGATAACCAGGTAGCCACACCGCGAAGTCGGGTCCTTCCAGGTGACCGGCCGCTCGTAACGCGGCCTCGATCAGCTCGTCCTGATTCGTCGTGTATACCTTGCGCGCGCGTGGGAGGTGCGCGGCGATGAAATGATGATAGGCATTGGGTTTCCCTCCTCTGAGCGGCGCAAGAGCGTCGGCCGCCAGATCGCCGACGCAATAGTGCAATTCCTGAAGCGTGCTCTCGAGGCGCGGCCAGTCCTTGGGCCAATTGCGTCCTGCCGCCTCCTTCAGCAAGGAGTCGATCTCTGTCCCGCTTGCGAGCGCGGATAAGAGGCCAGACGTCAACGCATAGGCGGACGGAAGCGCCGAAGGCTCCCAAACGGAGACGAACGAACCCACAAACCAGATGACCGGCTCATCGTTGAAAATGCGCCAGAACTCGGCAGTCGTTCCGAGAGTCGGTGTCGCACATCGCGCCGGCGCATTGGGGAGTCGGATTGCCACGTGGCCGATGTCAGGCCTTCCCCCACTTCTGCCTGGCAACATTAGCTTCTTGCATCCGCCGTTTTGCAAACGCGCGGATTTCGTCCGCGAGGTCGGGAAACTTGTCCGGGTGGTACGTCAATGCGAGACGCTTGTGCGCTTGCTTGGCCTGGGCTGGCGTTGCCGCCCGATCGAGCCCAAGGATATCCTCCGGCACAGCCTGCATCCGAAACTGCGGTAGCTCGTTGGGACCGACAATTCGATCGATTCCCTCAATCCGCCTTCCACGCTTCGGAGCCGCGATCGCGATCCTCACGCGGTGTCTCGGGGAGAATCGGACGCCTACGATCTCGCCATTCATGGCGCGCCAGGTCAAAAGTTTTCGCTTTCGATCCCAATGGAGATCGAGATCGCCAATCAGGCAACCAACGTAGGTCCGCCCCAGGAACTCGTCCAACGGCACTCGCGAGCTGGTACCGACTCGGCCTTGGTTGGCAACTGCGTCGTCGATATTCACGGCAAAGAACCCGTTGGGCGAATGAAGCAGGACGAATGCGGCTTCGCGCCATGTAGACAGCTTGAGTGCCTGTTGGAGAAGAGCGCCTGGCTGTTTCCCTTCCACTTTCGCCTGAAACAGCAGCGATTTGGTTTCGGTGTGGCCACCGTAATCGACCGTGAGCTCGAAGAGGCCATCTGCACCCAAGTGGCTTTCCGCGGCACCAGCACCGCGACCACGGAACTTGTAATAGTTGATTGACCACGTCCACTCGCCTGGGATCTCTGCCACCGACTGCGCGACAAACACTCGGCGTCGAGAAGTTCGAAGTGCTCCGCACAAGTCTCCCGTTAGTGTGTCTTCATCCTCGGCAGCCGACTCAAACGCTCCGGCCGCATGCTCAAGAGCCTCAGCTAGGCGAGCGCGAATCGCTTGTTGCACTTCGTCGGGTATGGCCAGGGATCTTGGCATTGGGGCCTTGGTGGTGAATCATAAGTGTTTGCGGGCCCGCCTGCGACCGCCCGGCGAGCGCGTCGACCGGTAACGATTCCGTTACGCCAGAGGGTGCCATGGGAGATCCAGGCGATGCGACGTCGCATGTCGTAGGCGATCGCGAGCGTTTGTCTGGGTCGTCTTGAACGGGTATGGGACAGCCACCGGGCGAAAAACCGCTGACTGCGCTGATCGTGGGTTCCGGAGCCGTCCAGAATGCCTGGGCGCCCGTCATCCGCGTGCTACAGCCCCATTTCGATTTCCCGCTCACGCCGGACGGCGCGAACTCGTTTCTGGCTCGCATCGTGTATCTTCTGCGCTGGTACGCAACCAGTCCTGGCGAAGATAGCGCCAGACACCTGCGCGAGTTCAAGGCGTTCCTGGTTGAACTGAGAACCGCTCTGTGCCGCGAGCTAAAGCTCGCGCAAAAGCAAGGCGAACTCAGCGTGCGTCCCGAGTTCTACTCTGTCGTGGACCAGATGCTGCTGGCGCAAAGCCACTCGTTCATGCTCGTGACTACAAACTGGGACACGGTCGTTCCGTATGCGATGCGTCGCCATATTCGAAAGACAATGGATGGCGAGCTGATTCCACTACACATTCACGGCAGCGTTGCAAGGCAGGACACGCTTTATTTGCCCACGGAGGTCACGAAGGAGCCATATCGTTCACACGAAGAAGACCAGCATATTGGCAGACTGCATGGCGACATCTGGCGCGGCCTCGAGAAGGCTCATCGCGCGGTCGTCTACGGATTGTCCCTGTCACCGTTGGATGCGGAACTGTGCCAGACCCTAGCCGTCGGCTGGGACAATCCGAACCTTCGCGAGATCTGCGTGATCTCGCCCGACCACGAACTCGTTGCGCATCGGGTGAATCTGCTCCTCGGACACGAGCGGGACATCGCAGTGAAGGGCTTCATTCCTAACGACCTAGCATCCGCCATCGACTACACAGTCCGGCGACAGAGATAGAGGTCCCGTAACAACACGATTGAGACATGCGGGCACGTGCGCAGCCGCGTGTGACCGGCGATGAGAACTTTGTCGGATCGCCGAGAGGAGGCCGAAGTCTCAACGAAATCTCTCAGGCGGCGGTGGTCCGAGCCGCGCTTGAGGGACACCACAAAAAAGGTTCTCCGAGCATCCCGTGGGTGATCCACACGCCAAGCGCCATTCTTAAATGCTGACCTCACGAGGGCGTCGCTTGTTCGGCGGGGCGGTCCTTCCATATGTCCGATGTGATGGGGTCGATACGGTCGGCCTGCGCGAGAGCCCAGACCGACCATGCCTGAAGGTCGCCAGGCGCACCGGCTTCGGAGCCGCGTGCCTGGACTGCGCGGACGTAGGCGCGGATCTGCTGCGCCTGCTCCAGCGCCCGCGCCTGTCCCAGCAGATGGTCCACCCGCGCCTGTTCAAGCTTGGCCTGGTGCTCTCGTCGGCGGCGCTCCTCCTCCGCCTCTCGCTTGCGGCGAGCCTCTTCAAGTTCGGCTTTCCTCTGAACACGATAGGTGTGCGATGACAAAGCGGCGTCACGCAGGGTCTGCTCCGCGAACACTATCAGCGCGGCCGCGATTTCGCGCAGGCGGCGTTCGAGCGGCGCGCGAGGCTCGTCCTGCCACGAAGGTAGAAACGCTTCGCTTTTCCACCAGCGCGAGACTGTCAGGCGCATCTTGTCCTTGTCGCCGCGGGCCATGAAACCGTAGCCCTGGCGCTCGCGCTCGAGCTGCTTCGTGGCGTTGATCGAGTCGAGCGCGAATGAGACGTGGGTGCCCCCCACGGTCACCGAAAGTTCTCGCCCCTCTTTCCCTCGCAGCTGCGGCGTCATGCCCGAGCGCGTCAAACACGTGAACAGCGCGTTGAGAATCTTCAGGCGCCGCCTTTCAAACGTGCCGCCAAAGATTGGCGCGTCCCAGCTTGAAGGATAAGGGGACGCAGCCTGTTTGCGCGCGCGTTCGCCGTCGGCGTTAATGAGTTTCTGAATCTGCGAGTGCCATCCGTAGTCTTCGCGTAGCGGCAGCGGCGCCTTGCGCACCAGTGCCGCGGCCTGCGTCTCGACGACACTCATCTCCGGCGAGAAGACCGGCGGCGGCGGGATCGGGGAGTTGAGAATGTCCGCGTCGTCCGAGCCACGGCCGTACTCATCGCGTCCGACCCGCACGACATCCGGCTGACCCAGGGCGCGCGTCGGCAGCGGCCAGCGCTTGTCGTGCTTCCCCGCTTGCAGTTTCGCCCAGTAGCCTCGCGCAGGAACCGGGATATTTGCGGCCGCGCAGATCTTCGCCAGGCCGCGATCAGAGAGGCCGAACTTCTTTGCGAGACTCTGCATCGGCTCGGACCATGCCAGTTCGTAGAGGGCGGCGCGCGTGAATGTGTAAGACATGCGTGCAGAATAGGCGCGAGCCGTGTAGGTCGCTACCGAGCCTTGCCCGTCTTTATTGACTTGAATCCGGCTACGGCGAGCATGGCTTTGTCGCCACGTCTTTCAAGTGCAGGGGGATCATCGGTCTCGCCAGGGTCAGGGTCGGCTATCAGCTGGAAATCACACGTTCCAGTTTCAGCTCGTCGTCGCTGCGCCTGATGCGAGGACGCGCTGTCTCAGTCGCAAGCACAGCCTGCCAAGACGGCACGTCTGGTTTGGCCGGGGAAAGGGACCTGGAATGTTCTGTAGGCGGGAGGGCGCGCGGGACTTCCGGAAGGGGTGATGGATGGCCGGTTCGCTGATTATTGCGCGCATTCCTAAAACTTGCGTCCATTAATTTGCACGCAATAAATATGGATTAGATCGTGTTTATTGCGTCTAAAATTGTTTATTGCGTCAAATAGTGGTAAATTGCGTCTAAACAATATTGGCGCAACTTATGGAAGTGACTATGCCCAGGCCGATCCTGAAGGAAGAGCTGGATGAGATTGAGGGTGTCGTGCGTACCCGGCCTGGCGTCAGCTCCGCGGAAATCGCTGAGGCGCTGGCCGAGAGAATCCCGCAGCGCACTCTCCAGTATCGGCTAAAGCGTCTGGTAGATGACGGCCGACTGGTCCGCCAGGGCGGGGACAAGGCGGCGCGCTATCGCACGCCTGAGGCGGGTGCCCCTGCCGCGCCCGAGGTCGCGGCGGCGGCGGCGGAGGCCGCCGTCACGGTGTCTCGAGAGGGCGAAGAAATCAGGGCCAATGTACGCCGCCCGGTCGGCGCGCGCACGCCCGTCGGCTACAACCGCAACTTTCTCGACTCCTACCGTCCAGGAGAGACGTTCTACCTGACAGCGGACGAGCGCGCGCGCCTTGCGGAGATCGGGACGCGCCACGCGCGCGCCGACCAGCCGGCCGGCACGTACGCCCGGCAGATCCTGAACCGGCTTCTGATCGAGCTGTCGTGGAATTCGAGCCGTCTTGAAGGGAACACCTACTCGCTGCTCGACACTAAGCGGCTGATCGAGTTTGGTCAGCAGGCCGAGGGCCGCGACGCGCTCGAGGCGCAGATGATTCTGAACCACAAGGATGCGATTGAGTTTCTGGTTGGCAGCGCGGCAGACATCCGCTTCAACCGGTACACCATTCTCAATCTACACGGCATCCTCGCGAACAACCTGCTTGCGGATGCAGGGGCTGCCGGGCGACTGCGTCACATCGGCGTCGGCATTGACGGGTCGGTCTTTCACCCGCTCGAAACGCCCCAGCTGATCGAGGAGTGCTTCGACCAGCTACTCGCTACAGCAGCGGCGATCGCGGATCCGTTCGAGCAGTCCTTCTTCGTGATGGTGCAGCTGCCGTACCTTCAGCCGTTTGACGATGTGAACAAGCGTGTGTCGCGGATGGCCGCTAACATTCCGTTCATCCGGGGGAACCTGTCTCCGCTCGCGTTCATGGACGTGCCGCAGGATCTGTACGCGCACGCGATGCTCGGCGTGTACGAGCTCAATCGAATAGAGCTTCTCAGGGACCTGTTCATATGGGCATACGAGCGGTCGGCGGCGCGCTATGCCGCCGTGCGGCAGTCGCTTGGCGAACCCGATCCTTTCAAACTGAAGTACCGCGATGCGCTGCGCGCCGCCGTGGCAGAGGTTGTGCGCGGGCGCATAGACAGGAAAAAGGCCGTTGCGCACGTCACGGCGTGGGCGGCGGAGCACGTTGAAGAGGGCGATCGCGAGAAGTTTCGGGAGATCGCCGAGAGCGAGCTGCTGGGCCTTCACGAGGGCAACTTCGCGCGCTATGCCATCAGGCCGGCGGAATTCACCGCGTGGCGGGAGGCCTGGAGCGCGCAGGCCTGAGGCATCGCCATCATGCCGCTGATGACGTTAATGGTCGTGGTGTCGTCGTCGATGTTTCTCACGACAAATCAAACTTCGCTTCACGCCGCAATAGAGCTACACGGCGACCAACTCGGCGAGCTTGGCGGCGACGTGTGCCATCGGATTTTCTGCAGTACTGAGGCCGGCTCGCAAGCCGAGCAGAGGGCTGATTTCGCGGAGAGCTTCGTACGTCGTCTCGTGCACAATGGGGACGAGTTGGTCACGCGTCAGAAGTGCGGAAAGCTCTTTGTCGGCGATGCCCTCTGCTGGAGACGGCCCAACAGCGCAGGCGTCACCAGCACGATCCCGACTCGTGACTTCGCCAGACCCTGTCGATTTCGCGGAGCAACGGTGTGCCGGAATGATCTGGCCAGTTCTTGAGCCTTTCGACACTATTTCGCCTCTTACTGAGCGTCGCCAGCAGCCACTCGACAAAACGCCTGATGGGCGCCAGCATCGCGGTCGAACCAGCACAATGGAACCAGCAGACATCTTGGGACCAGCCGCCGCATCGCACATTCCGATCATCGCTGACGTCCTCGATGGCATCGGCGAGCACAAGTACGAGTTCATGTCGCCAGGAGAGTTCGCCATAGTCGCTAAGGACGACTGGCTCGAGGGCCAACGCATCTATTGGCTCGAGATTCTGTACCGGGCGCACTTCGCCGCGGCAACTAGCCTAATCCGGACGGCTCGTTGGGTTGATGCAATGCTGGCGCTGTCCGACAATCCAAATCTCACAGCATTCAGCAGCGCCTACCGAGGTTGCCTTGAAGCTGCGGCCGATAGCTACCACACGTTTCGTTTCGTGCCTGGAATGCTGGCCGACTTTCACACGGTCATTCGAGCCGCGCTCGCGAAGACAATCGAACAGCCGACGCTGTTCAAGGATCTTGAGGACGCGCTCATTCACTTTACGCACGCGGGGTACGTCGCGAAGGGCGAACAGGTGGACCCGGCAGTGCGGGCCAAACAGACGACGGACTACCTCAAATCTTTGACCACCGAGTCGGTGGATGTTA
>CADEEX010000174.1:2945-8368 GCA_902826465.1 uncultured Acidobacteriota bacterium | reverse complement strand
CTCCGCCGGACGAAGGAGCAGGTGGCCACCGACCTGCCGCCCAAGGTGGAACAGACCATCCACTGTGAACTCGACAAGAAGCAGCGCGCACTCTACGACGAGTTGCGCGATCACTACCGGCAGCGACTCCTGAACGGGCGCGGCGCCTGGGAGCGCACGCGGATTCAGGTGCTCGAGGCACTGCTCCGCCTCCGCCAGGCAGCCTGCCATCCCGCCCTCGTCAACCCTGAACACCGGGCGACACCCAGCGCCAAGCTGGACCTGCTGGTGCCGCGCCTGGTGGAACTGGCGGACGAACGGCACAAGACGCTGGTGTTCTCGCAGTTCACGAGTTTCCTGGCGCTATTACGCGAGGAGCTCGACGCGAAGGGGCTGACCTACGAATACCTCGACGGCAAGACGCGAGACCGCGAGACGCCGGTACAACGATTCCAGCAGGATCCCGACTGCCGGCTGTTCCTGATCAGCCTGAAAGCCGGCGGACTCGGGCTCAACCTGACGGCCGCCGACTACGTGTTCCTGCTCGACCCGTGGTGGAATCCCGCCGTCGAAGCGCAGGCGATCGATCGCAGCCACCGGATCGGCCAGACGCGGCACGTGTTCGCCTATCGGCTCGTCGCCAGGGATACGGTGGAAGAACGCGTGCTCGAGCTTCAGCAGCGAAAGAAACAGCTGGCCGACGCGATCCTCAGTGACGACAACAGCGTCCTCAAAAACCTGACGCGCGAAGACCTCGAACTGCTGCTGTCGTAGGGCACAGGGCTTAAGGCTCAGGGCTTAAGGCTTAGGGCTTAGGGCTTAGGGCTCAGGGTTCTTGATCCTCGTATTGAGTCTTCAGTCTCGCCACGACACTCGGATCCGCAAGCGTCGTCGTGTCGCCGAGCGCCTTCCCCTCAGCGATGTCACGCAGCAACCGACGCATGATCTTCCCAGATCGTGTCTTGGGCAGATCAGCCGAGAACAGAATGTCGTCTGGTCGGGCGATGGCACCGATCTTCTTTGCCACATGCGCCTTCAATTCGTCGGCATGCGCCTTCGACGGCGCATATCCTTCCTTCAACGTCACGAACGCCGCCACCGCCTGCCCCTTGATCTCGTGCGTGCGCCCTACGACGGCGGCCTCGGCCACGCTCGGATGATCGACCAGCGCGCTCTCCACTTCCATCGTGCCGATGCGATGACCGGCGACATTCAACACGTCGTCGACGCGTCCCAGCAGCCAGAAGTTGCCGTCGGCGTCACGCTTGGCGCCGTCGCCTGTGACATAGACGCTGCTGCCCCACTTGTTCCAGTACTGGCGCTCGTAGCGCTCGGGATCGCCGTAGATGCCGCGAAGCATCGACGGCCACGGCCGCGTCAGGGCCAGCAAGCCGCCCCCGGCCCCTTCAACGGTTTCGCCGCGCTCGTTGCGGATCTCGGCCCTGATGCCAGGGAACGGTTGCGAGGCGGATCCGGGTCTCGTCGTCGTCACGCCAGGCAGCGGTGAAATCATGATCGCGCCCGTCTCTGTCTGCCACCAGGTATCGACGACGGGGCACCGTTCGCCGCCAATCACCTTGTAATACCAGACCCAGGCTTCAGGATTGATCGGCTCGCCGACCGAGCCGATGAGACGCAACGACGACAAGTCGCGCTTGCCGGGCCATTCGGTGCCCCATTTCATGAAAGCTCGAATGGCGGTCGGCGCCGTGTAGAAGATCGTGACGCCGTACTTCTCGATCAGCGACCAGAAGCGATCCTTCTCTGGCCAATCTGGCGCCCCTTCGTACATCAGCACCGTAGCGCCATTGGCGAGCGGTCCGTAGACCACGTAGCTGTGTCCGGTCACCCAGCCAATATCGGCCGTGCACCAGTAGACGTCCTCGTCCTTGAGATCGAAGACCAGCTTCGTCGTCGCGTACGTCCCCGTGAGGTAGCCACCGGTGGTGTGGACAATGCCCTTCGGCTTCCCGGTGGTGCCCGAGGTGTAGAGGATGTAGAGCATGTCCTCGGCGTCCATCGATTCTGGCGGACACGCCGCCGACGCGTCCGCCATCAGGTCGTGATACCAAAGGTCACGTCCGGCATGCATGGTGATGCTGTGCTCACCAGGCACACCGCGCTGCACGACGACGACGTGCTCGATCGAGGGGGCCATGGCCACGGCCTCGTCGGCCACCTGCTTCAGCCGCACAATCTGCCCACGTCGGTAACCGCCGTCGGCGGTGATGAGCAGTCGAGCGCCCTGATCGTTGATCCGATCGCGAAGCGATTCGGCGCTGAAGCCACCAAAGACCACGCTGTGCACGGCGCCGATCCTGGCGCAGGCGAGCATCGCAATTGCCAGTTCAGGAATGAGCGGCAGGTACAACGCGACACGATCGCCCTTCGTGACGCCGAGTGATTTCAGCACGTTCGCGCACTGCGACACCTCGCGCAGCAGGTCGTGATACGTCAGCGTCCGTCGGTCGCCCGGCTCACCCTCCCAGATGAGGGCGGCCTTGTTGCGGCGCGCGCCGCGCGTATGACGGTCGATGCAGTTGACGCTGACATTGAGTTTGCCGTTTACGAACCATCGCGCATGCGGCGGGCGCCAGTCGAGTACCTGCGTCCAGGGCGACGACCACTCGAGCTCGGACGCGAAACCGGCCCAGAACGCCTCCGGATCGCGCTCGGCGTCGGCGTAAATGTCGGCGTTCTGGACGTGCGCCTGGGCGCGGAACTCTGCGGGCGGCGGGAAGGCGCGGTCTTCGCGCAGCAGATCGCTGAACTCGGCGGCGTGGGAATCGGACATCGCGCGATTCTAAGCGAACCGCACAGCATTACTGCGGCTCGAAGCGAGCGCTACCGCGACGCGAAGCGATAGACCAGCAGCGCCGAGATCACGATGCCGAGGAGCGCGACGAGGCCAGCGATGGCGACGCCCCTGGCGAGAGGCACCCGGCGGCGCGACGACACGGTGTCGTCAGCGGGATCGCTGCCCGCGCCATCGAGCGACAACAGCGGCTGGCCGCCAAGATTGAGCGCCTTGAGATGATCGACGATCACGGCGCGTTCGGCCGCGGACACCCGAATCTTGACCTCCGCCACCGCGCCGAGCGGCGCGAGGCCGGCGAGGAAGCGCTCGAGCATCCGCACCAGTTCGTCTGAAGCAATGGCTGACGGGTCGGCGTCGCGCGAGACAACGCCAAAGGCGCGAAGGAGCTGAATGACGAGATCGCGCTGTGAGCGCGCCGGCGAGTCGATGACTGCGGAAACGACTGGGCCGGCCGATGCTTCGCGCCGGCCCATGTCAGGTATCAGTCGTAGTACTCGCGCCCGAGATGGGTGATGAGATCTTCACCCTTCAGGTAGCGCAGCGTGTTCTTCAGCTTCATCAGCTGAATGAACAGGTCGTGTTCCGGATAGACCTCAGGCGCGTGCATCGGCGCCTTGTAGTAGAACGACAGCCATTCCTGGATGCCGTGCATCTTCGCGCGCTTGGCGAGGTCGAGGAACAGCGCCGAGTCGAGCACGATGGGCGCCGCGAGGATCGAGTCCCTGCAGAGGAAATTGATCTTCAGCTGCATCGGGTAGCCGAGCCAGCCGACGATGTCGATGTTGTCCCAGCCCTCTTTGTTGTCGCCGCGCGGCGGGTAGTAGTTGATGCGGACGACGTGCGAGATGTCCTTGTAGAGATCCGGGTAGAGGTGCGGCTGGAAGATGTAGTCGAGCGCCGACTTCTTGCTCTCTTCCTTGGTCTTGAACGACTCGGGGTCGTCGAGTACTTCGCCGTCGCGGTTGCCAAGGATGTTGGTCGAGTACCAGCCCTTGACGCCAATCAGGCGGGCTTTGAGACCGGGCGCAATGATCGTCTTGATCAGCGTCTGCCCCGTCTTCATGTCGTTGCCGCAGATCGGCGAGCCGTTCTTGTTGGCGAGTTCGATCATCGCCGGGATGTCGGCCGTCAGGTTCGGCGCGGCGTTGCCAAAGGGAATGCCTTCCTTGAGCGCCGCGTAGGCGTAGACCATGCTCGACGGAATCGCATCGTCGCTGGCCTCGAGCCCCTTCTCGAAGGCGGCGAGCGACTGGTGCACCGGCCCTTCCTTCATGAAGACTTCGGTGCTGCCACACCACATCATCACGAGACGATCGCAGTGGTGCGTCTGCTTGAAGTGGCGGATGTCGGCGATCAGCTGATCGGCGAGATCTTTCTTGTTCTTGCCCTTCTTGACGTTGGGCCCGCTCAGCCGCTTGACGTAGCGCTGGTCGAAGACCGCCGGCATCGGCTTGATGGCCTCGAGCTCGGGGCGAATTGAGTCGAGCAGCGAGCGCTCGAGCACGCCGGCCGTGCAGGCCGCCGCGTAGACGTCTTCTTCGAAGATGTCCCAGCCGCCGAACACCAGGTCGTCGAGCGTCGCCAGTGGCACGAACTCGTTGATCTTGGGCGACTTGTTGTCGGTGCGTTTGCCCAGGCGGATCGTGCCCATCTGCGTGAGCGAGCCGATCGGTTTGGCGAGGCCTTTGCGGATGGCGATGACACCGGCGATGGTCGTGGTACTGACGGCGCCGAGTCCAACGAGCAGAATGCCGAGTTTTCCGCGGGCGGGAGCGATTTCAACAGGTGTAGACACGGGCGAAAACTATATCATCATCGCTCGATGCTGCCTGCAGCCCGCAAGAGTGATCCCTATCAGCTGGTCGTCGGCATGAGCGGTCTCAAGCTTGGCGACCGCTTCGTGCAGGTTGGCTGCGCGCACGGCGGCCGCCTGGGCGCCATGGCCGCGAAGGTCGGCCTCTCGGGCCGAGCCGCGGTCGTCGTTCCCGACGAAGCGTCGGCGACGCGCGCCCGCAAAGGGGGCGAGGAAGCCGGCGCCTTCATCGAGATCGAAACCACACCGATCACACGGTTCCCCTTTGAGGGCGACGCGTTCGAGCTGGCGGTTGTCGACGACACAGGCGGACTTCTGGGTGCGATGTCGGCCGACGAGCGGGTGGGTGTACTGCGCGAAGTGCTGCGTGTGCTGAAACCGGGTGGCCGCGCGCAAGTCGTCGGCGCCTTGCCGGCCAGCGGCCTCTCTGCGCTGTTCGGCCGCGGTCCGAAGACGCCACCGCTCGATGTTGAACCGCTGCTGTCTGATGCCGGGTTCACGTTGACGCGGGTACTCGGAGAAGGCGAAGGACTGCGGTTCACTGAAGGGGCGAAGCGGAGGGCTTAGGTCGTAGGGCTCACGGCTCACGGCTCACGACAGAACGCTTGGCAGGAAACGGGCCCCATGGGCGATCTCCGGATCGCGCTCCCAGTCGTTCGGCCGGGAACAGTTGTCGCGTGCTGGGACAGTCTCTCGCCTTTGGTCTGTCGGCTTTCGCACACAAGACGAGAGACGAGAGACGTCGTCGGCCCTGTTACAGCGCTCTCGTGCGCAGCCTGGCGAGAACCGACGTCCACCGTGCGCGTGCCCGCG
>CADEEX010000174.1:0-2845 GCA_902826465.1 uncultured Acidobacteriota bacterium | reverse complement strand
AGCGCTCTCGTGCGCAGCCTGGCGAGAACCGACGTCCACCGTGCGCGTGCCCGCGCAATGTGCAGCAGCGGCTCGAGCGGCAGCAGCCAGCCGGCGTTCCCCGGCGGCGACGAGGCGAGAGCGGCGAGTACAAGCTGCGGCCCCTTCTCGGTATCGCCAGCCGCCTCACTCATGGCAGCACGGGCGAACGTTACTTCCATCGGCACCGACACCTCACCATCGTCAATCGCGGGGCGCGCGATGGACTCCCCCAACAGCGCCAGACCGGCGTGCGCCAGGGGGTGACGCGGCACGCGAGCGATCGCCTCCCTGAAGGCGGCCTGCGCGGCCGAGCGATCACCGCGTCGGCGGTGACAGGCGCCGATCGCGTACCACGTATTGGCGGAGCACTCGCGCGCGTAGAGATGCGCGAGCGGTTCGAGCGCCAGCTCGCGCGCGAAGGCGGCCAGCGCATCGTCGTATTGATCGCGCGTCAGGTGGAAGAGTCCCTTGAGCCAGTGCAGCGCCGGGGTGATGAACGGCTCGAGCGAATCGGATCCGGCTGCCATCGCCGTGAGTCCGGCGTCCACTTCGCGTTCCGCCGGTGCGAGGGCGTCGCGCGCAATGAACACGGTGGCCGATAGCAGGTGCGCCATCGGACTGCCGGGTAACAGCTCCAGCACCCGATGCGCGGCTCGCAACCGCTCATCGCCCCATGTGCCGTTCGCCAGCCGTAGCAGGTGATACCAGTTGTAGGGTTCGAGCGTGACCGCGCGGTCCAGCGCAGCGTGCGCATCAGCAGTCTTGCCGACGCGCCCGAGCACGAACCCCAGCGTGGCGAACGCTTCGCCATAGTCGGCCTTCAGCGCGCACGCTTCGTGTGCGTGCGTCTCCGCCAGGCGCAGTGCCTCGACATCCGGTGCGGCGTCGGCGCGCGTCGCTTCGAACGCGAGCGCGCAGGCCGTGGCCATGCCGACGTGCACCCTGGCTTCGCGGGCGTGGTGCAGCAGCAGTTGTTCGAAGGTGCGGCGGGCCTCGGCGATGCGCGGGAGCGACAGCGATTCGAGCGCGGCCCGTCCTTCGGTGAACGCCCGATGCGGCGCCAGCAACTGCTCGAGCTCACCGGCCAGCAGCCGCACGTCGATCGCCTGCACGGGGCCAACGAAAGAGTAGCCGTGACCACGCGCGGTGTTGATGCGGCAGGGACTCTCATCGATGTTGATGATCCTGCGGAGCCGGAGCATCACCTGGGTGAGGCTGCTGTCGGTGGCGACCTCTCCCGCCCACCCGACCTGAATCAACTGATCTTTGGTGAGGACCTTACCGCCATGCGTGACCAGCCGTTCGAGGATATCCAGTTGCCTCCGCGGCATCAGCACCAGCGTGCCGTGGAGCAGCAGCCGGCGGCCGCGCGTGTCGAGCTGAAAGGGTCCGAACGCGAAGCCGCTGCCTGTCGGCATGGCGGCGATTGTAAATAGGGAGGAGCGAGCGTGCGCGGGTTCGAGGAAATTCTCTGTGAAAGGGGCGGCGGGAGAAGCGGAGTGTCGGGGCGGAGTATCTAGTTACTCCGCCCCGATTCCGTGACGTAACACCGGTCTACGAGGCCTGTTTCAGCGGGTCCTCGTGCGTGTCTGCCGGCGCCGCGGGTGGCACCGTGTCGGAGGGCGCGGCAACCGCGACCTCCGTGGTTTTGCGCTGCACGACCTTGCGGCATCGATGCCACGCCGTCAGCAACACCTCGTCGCCCCTGAGCACGATGGCGACGATGCCATCGAGGGTGCGGAGGGCGTTGGAGCCGCGTTTGAAGGCCGCGTCGATACTCGCTCGGCTCGCCGAGATGCTGTATCGCCCGTTGCGACGGCTCCCCTGGTGTGCCGCAAAGGCATCGATCGCTGCCTTGTACGACGTGGCCCAGTTTTCACCCAGCCCCCGGCTGGCGAGTTCGTCAGAGAACGACGCCCCCGCTTCCAGGAACCGTGTGGCGGCGGCCAGCAAGGCTGGCTCGTTGGCCCGTGTGGGCATCTTCAACGGAACCACACCGGGCGCTCCGTCGCGAGCAAGGTCACGCGACGTGGCGACGATATCCAGCATCCAGCGCCGGAGTTCCGTTCGTGCCTTGCCGGCGTGATACCCCTCGTCTCTGGCGGCCAGTCGAGCGGCTTCTTCCCGATCGATCTGCGCCACCACCTCGGCGACCACGTCAAACACCTGGCCGCCCTTTGAAGACTTCGGGAAGCGATCCTCATGCATCACCCCGAAGTCTCGTGACCGAAGAAGACTCTCGTACCGAACACGCTGTTCCTTATCCATGACTATCTCCCTTCTTTCCGACACGCGATTCATTCGCGCGCAATCGATACGATTCATTCGCATCGAGTTGACGGGAGCATCGTCTCGCGGGGGGCCGGGGCTTGTCGTTTCATCCACCATGAATTTGCATGAATTCGTATTCATGAAAGACGGCGGAGCGGCGGTCGATCGCGTCGGACACGTCCTCCATCGGCGCGGACACGCCATCGAGCGCACGCGGACCTGTCGTCGATTGCGGACGGACCCATCGTCGATCGCGTGGAGACCTATCGCCGATCGGGGTCAGACCTGTCGTCGATCGGGGCAGGAGGCGTCGCCGATCCGGCCGGACCCGTCGTCGATCGCGGGGAAACTTCTCGTCGATCGCACTCGGACCTGTCGTCGACCGCGGACGGAGCTATCGCCGATCGCGCCTGACCCGTCGTCGATCGCACACGGACACATCGCCAATCGCCTCGGAGTGGTGATCGATCGCGGTCGGACCTATCGTCGATCGCTCCTCCCACACGACCGATCTCGCAACCGCTCTTGGTTCTTGGCGTTGCGGGCAAGATTC
>CADEEX010000173.1 GCA_902826465.1 uncultured Acidobacteriota bacterium | reverse complement strand
CTATGGAATCATCGGCACCGCGGTGGTGCTGACGGCACCAGGGTTGTGGCTGATCCAGCGGCGCGTGCGCACGGCGCTCGGCGCGCCCGTGCGAGTAGAGCTGAAGCCCATGACGCGCGGCACCGTCGTCGGCAGTGTGTTGTTCGGTATCGGATGGTCGGTAGCCGGAATGTGCCCGGGGCCCATCCTGGTCAATATCGGCGAGGGGAAGATCTATGCGCTGGCGGCGCTCGCCGGCGCGCTGGTCGGTGCAGGCCTGTTCGGCACGCTCTACTCGCGCCTGCAGGGTCCATTCGGCCTGCCGCCGCTCAAGGTGGCGACGGCGACGAAGTAACCCAGGCCAAGCGCGGGAGCCAGGCGGGGCGAGTCGCGCTACCCCGAAACACCTCGGAACAGCATGTAGACCGCGACGCCGAACAGGAGCACAGCAAACCCGCGGCGTAGTGCCTGCTGCGACACGAATCGCATCGCGAACGTGCCTGTCGCGATGCCGGGCATCGTGCCGGCCGTGACCAGTGCGACAGATAGCCAGGCGATCGGCGTGTGTCCGGCGTAGCCGTAGAATCCGACCACGCTGTTCATTACGATGACGAGCAGCGACGTGCCGACGGCATCGCACATGGGCAACCCGCCCCACACCAGGGCGGGCACAATCAGAAAGCCTCCCCCGACGCCCACCAGTCCGGTCAGCACGCCGACGGCCAGGCCCTGGATCGCCGTCAGCACCGTGGCGATCGGAGTGGGCGCCGTGCCCGGTGCCACAGCAGTCCGGCGCCCGCGAACCATGACACCGGCTGCGACAAGCATGAGTGTGGCAAAGAGGGTGAGCTGTTCGGCGTCGCTCAGCCCCTTGGCGAGCCGCGTGCCGAGATAGGTGCCGAGCGTCGCGACCGTCCCAAATGTGAGCGCGACGCGAACGTTCACGTGCCCTTCGCGCCAATGACCCACGGCACCGATGAGACTGGTGGTACCAACCACCGCGAGACTCATCGCGATCGACTCCTTCGCCCCAAAGCCCAGGATGTAGACGAAGATCGGCACGGTCAGGATCGACCCGCCGCCTCCCAGAAGGCCGAGCGACAGACCGATGACAAACCCGAGCGCGACGGCTGCGACATGCACGGGTGTTTCTCCAGTAGGCCGGAACCCGCCGCTTACGCGGTGCCGACCGGCTCGCCGATGCGCCGGTAATGGGCAAACAGATCGTTGACCGCCGTGGCCCGGTAGCCGTGGCGCTCGAGGATCGACACCGCCGCGGCGGCTCTCCCGCCGGTCAGGCAGTGCACCACGAGCGGCTGATCCTTCGGAAGTTCGGCGATCCGCTCGAGGAGACGGGTATGGGCGACGTTCAGCGCGCCTGGCACATGCCCCATGTCGTACTCGGCCTTGCCACGCACATCGAGGACCTGCGCCTGGCCGCTGAGACGACGCGCCTCCAGCGCGCGAAAGTCGATCACTTCGGTCTGGGCCAGCGTCCCGCCCCCCCGCGCGAAGGCGTCGAGCGTGGCCGGCGTCGCATAGCCGTCGATGCGATCGAGTCCAATCCTCACCAATGCCAGCACGGCTTCGCCCACCCGGTCTTCCTCGACAATCAGATAGACCGGCGCGTCCTCCTCGAGGTACGACCCGGCGATGGTGCAGAACTGAAAGTCGAACTCCGCGAGGATCGAGCCCGGCAGATGCCCCGCCAGAAATTCGGCGCGGCGCCGCGTGTCGAGCACCGCGACGTCAAGACGGTTGGCCAGCGCCTGCAGCGCGGCGACGTCCATCTGCCTGGGCGCGGGGACTGACGGCAGGATCTTCGGTCCCCTGCGATTGTCGCGCTTCATCCTCGCGAAATAAGGCGGCGGCTCGGGCTGACCCGACAGAATAAACCGCACGAAGGACGGCTCGTCCGATGCTGCGAGGATCGACGCGTTGGTCCGAAGCTCGTAGCCAACGGTCGAGGCAGGGATGTCACCCAGTGACTTGCCGCAGGCACTGCCCGCGCCATGCGCGGGCCAGACCTGCAGGAACTCAGGCAACGGCCTGAACTCTCCTTGGAGCGACGCGTACAGCGCCCTCGCGGCGGGTTCCATCGCCCCCACGGCACCGGCCGCCGTTTCGAGGAGGTCGGGACGGCCGACATCGCCGACGAACACGAAGTCGCCGCTGGCCAGGGCCATCGCGTCGGTTGCGCCGCTGCCGGCGTCGCGGACGAGATAGCTCAGATGCTCTGGCGTGTGACCGGGCGTGTGCAGGGCACGGAATTCGATGTGGCCCACCATCAAGGTGTCGCCATCGCTCAGCAGCCGATACTGGTAGCGCGATCCCCGCAACCACTCGTACTGCCAGTCCGGTCCACCCTCTTTCGACGCGTACACCATCACGCCACGCTCGGCCATCTCGCGGAGTCCCGTGAGGTAGTCGGCATGGATGTGGGTATCGACGGCCGCAACGAGGCGAAGCTTGTTGCTGGCGGCGAGGTCGAAATACCGATCCACGTCGCGCTCGGGATCGATGACGATCGCCTCCCCCGTCCTGGGACAGCCAATCAGGTACGCATACTGCGCCAGCTTCTGGTCGACGACCTGTCGGACGAGCATAGAACCTCCGGGAAACCCCATCAACAGGGGCGCCTTTCCAAGAGATTCACAATTCGCGAAAAGGTGACACGCTTCGTATCGGGAATCGCGCTACCCGACGTACGCCAACGAATACCCGCGCTCCTGCGCGCGGTTCACCGCGACAATGCCGGCGGGGACCATGTGGGCGTTCGGGACGAGGTGTTCGGTCAATTCCTTGAACACATCGTCGGCCTTGCTGCCGGTCTTCTGGGCGATGAGCGAAGACGCTGCCCGCGTGGCCAGGCCGCACACGGCGAGGCGCACTCCGCGTTTGAGGACCGCATCAAGCAGGACGCCATTGTTCAGCAACGATGCCCCGTACCCGGCGGTCTGGAAGACGTTGAGGACCGGCGCCTCCTTGGTCTTCGGATCGCTGAACTTGGCACGTTCCGCCAGGGCACCGCCGTACTTGGCCCACATCGCTTCGGTGAACGCAAAGGGAGTCGCTTCGTGACGCGCACAGATGATCAGGGCCAGGTCGGCGTCTGTCAGACCGTATCCCGTCCGGTTCGCGATGAACGTGTTGTTGGCAAAAAAGATCGCCTCGCCGAATCCGTTCGCCGTGGTCGAGTCGAAGAAGACGCGGTGTTTCGCGGACACCTGCTCGAACCAGTCGTCCTCCGCATGGCGCGCAGGCTGCCAGGGTGCGGCGGGTGCCGCAGGCGACTGCGCTCCCGCGGTCGACCCTGCCGCGGCGAATGCGGCGCCAAAAGCTGCCGCGCCCGTGCCGAAGCGCGCCAGGAACGACCGTCTCGCCAAGGCTGAACGTGTCTCACTACTCATGCTGACCTCCCTGTGTCGGACCCGGCGTTGCCGCATATCGCGGCACCGCAGCCACGGACTATTGTCGTTGATCCAAGGTCGCCCATCCATCGTCGACGAGGATGACTGTGCGATCCCTGACGACGGGAGCTTTCCGACCCGCGCGGAGATCTTGGAGCGGACCGCTCGCCTCGCACACGATCGGAGGAAGGAAGGCTGACGGAACCATCGACGGTGTCGTCCGCTGATGATCAGGTGGGGATATTCCCGCTCCGGAGGGAAAGAGTTCGCACGGTTGTGACGAGCCGCATCATCACAGGACCGTGAAGCGGACGTCTGCTCAATTCCGATGCCACGTGAGGCATATCGCTTGCAGCCTCGTCACCGCATGCCAAGGATGCGTGCGGTGCGAACCGATGGAACTCCGGTCCTCACCACCCTTAACGTCTGGGCCGTGCTGCGTCCCCACTGGAAGGCGCTCGCGCTGGCGCTGGTCGCGGTCGTCGGTATCAGCGCCGCTGACTTGCTCCAGCCGTGGCCGCTGAAGATCGTGCTCGACAACGTGATCGCCGGCCGGCGGCTGCCGCCGTGGCTCGCCTCCTTCCTTCAGGCCGCCTTTGGCAACGACAAGAACGCCATCCTGCTGTTCGCCGTCGCGGCGGTGATGATGATCACCGTCATGGATTCAATCAGTTCGTACGCGCAAAGCTACTTGATGACCAGCGTGGGCGAGTGGGTGGGCCACGACCTCCGGCGCACGGTCTATCACCACATTGAGCGGTTGTCGTTGCAGTTCTACGATCAGCGCCAAACGGGCGATCTGATCAACCGCATGACCCGCGACATCGACTCGGTCCAGAACCTCGTGACGTCAACGTTGATGGACAGCATCATCGACGCCCTGACACTGGGGGGCATGCTCGCGGTCATGTTTTATCTCAACTGGCGGTTCAGTCTGATCGCGCTGGCAATCGCCCCGCTACTCTTCGTCGTCGCCCTCCGGTACAAACGGCGCGTGAAGCAGATGTCCCGACAGGCCCGGAAGAAGGAAAGCGAGGTCCTGTCGACCATGACCGAAGTGTTTTCGACGATTCGCGTGGTCAAGGCGTTCGCTCAGGAGGAATTCGAAGAGCATCGATTTGAGCAACGAAGCCGGGAGCAGGTCGAAGCGACGCTTGAGGCGCGTGCCCTCAAGGCTCGGTTGTCGCCCCTGATCGACACGATCGTCGCCGCCGGCATGTGTGTCGTGTTGTGGTACGGCGCGCGACTCGTGTTGTCGGGAGCCATGACCGCCGGGGCGCTGGTGGTCTTCATGCTCTATCTGCGCAAGCTGTATGCACCGCTGAAGGACCTGGCCAAGATGACGAACACCCTGTCGCGCGCATCGGTGGGCCTGGAAGCCATTCAGGAGGTCATGCACGAGCCCGAACAAGCGTCCGATCGCGGCGACGTGATTGAGGCCCGCGGCCTGAAAGGGCGCATCGAATTCGATCACGTCAATTTCGGCTACTCGCCCGATCGGCTGGCGGTGAAGGACGTCAGCTTGTCCATCGAGCCTGGACAGATCGCCGCGTTCGTCGGGCCGACCGGCGCCGGGAAGACCACCCTCATCAATCTGATTCCCCGGTTCTACGACGCACAGTCGGGTGCGATCAGGCTCGACGGAGAAGACATCCGTCGTTACACTCTCCCGTCACTTCGCCGGAACATCAGCTTCGTGTTGCAGGAGACGATTCTCTTCCATGCGCCAATCTGGCAGAACATCGCTTACGGCCGCCTGCACGCGACCCGGGACGACGTCATCCAGGCGGCCAAACGTGCCTGCGCCGACGAGTTCATCGCCCAACTCCCTGACGGCTACGACACGATGGTCGGCGAGCGCGGGGTCACGCTGTCGGGTGGGCAGCGTCAGCGCATTGCCATTGCCCGTGCCATTATTCGGGACGCACCGATTCTGATCATGGATGAGCCCACCACCGGACTTGATGCCGCGTCGGAGCAGCGGGTCCTCGAAGCCCTCAAGAACCTGACCGCAGGCCGCACCTGCATCATCAACGCCCATCGGCTCGCGACCATTCGCAGGGCGAACGTGATCTTCGTGGTGCAGAGCGGGGGCATCGTCGAACGCGGGACGCATGAGGAACTGTTGCAGCATGGTGGCCTCTATTCGATGCTGCATGCCATTCAGTTCCGCAGGGAGGAAGACGGGAGCTCGGAAGAGCCCGCGATGCTCAGCGCGACGTCATGACCGGTCGTGTGACAACGTTGTCCAGCACGCTGAACTGAACCCGATGTAGCTGGTTGCGGGGCGTGCAACCAGCGGTACTTGCAGCTGCGGTCTCGACGACTTGTCGCTCGACGACCAGATCGACCACTCGCAGTCCATGCCCTCACGTTGTGGGCACGTGCGCGGCAGCATCGGCTGGATGCTTCGAAGCGTACTAGGAAGAGAACGATGACGCTACTGCGACAGATCCAAGAGGAACTTGCATCGTTTGACGTCGATGTTGTGGCAGTCCTGCGGAATGGTAGCGGCCGCGGAGCCTAAAATTACGCCGCCACGACACTGATTCGAGCAGCCTTACGTGAGCGGGGCTTCCGCCGAATCACGATCTCCACATCCTGATCGAGCGCCGTCAATAGATTCATCAACCGTTCGACCGAGAAGCCGGATAGCTTGTAGTTGCGGAGCGCAGACACCTTCGGCTGCGTGACTCCCAGCACCTTGGCGGCATCGCCCTGCGAGAGCTTGCACGCTTCAAGGACCTGATTCAGAGCGTAAGCCAGGCGGAGCTTGGCTTGCCGCTCGGCGGCATCGGGGAACCCGAGGTCCGCGAACACGTTTCCGGTGCCACGACTGACTGGTTCTTTCCCTTCAGCGCTTTTCCTTGCCATGGTACTCCTCGTAATCCCTCTCAGCGGCTTTCAACCGTTCTGCGACAAGATCGACATCCCGTTTGGCCGTGCGGATGCCAGACGGCGACTTCTTCTGGAACGCGTGCAGGACGTACAACGCCTTCTCGAATCGGACCGTATAGACGGCTCGATATGCGTTTCCGTCGTGCGACTCGACGATCTCCAACACGCCCGGACCGAGCCCCTTCCACGGCTTCGCGGTCGGCGCGGTTCCGCCGAACTGCGCGATGCCGAGCGCGTTTCCCATGTCCTCTTTGGCCGCCGCAGGAAAGCTCAGGAAATCGCGCTTGGACGACCCCACCCAATGCAGCGGTTTCTCGTCGGCAGCCAGGACACGTCGCACCTCAAGATTATCCCAGTTCTGGGATATTCCAACAAGTGTGTGATCTCGGCGGTGACCTCCAGAGGGGGAACCGTGGAGCACCGCGCAGGCCTCTCAGCCGCCGAGCGCGAGATCGAGCGAATCGAGGTCCGGCGCAAGAAGCTGATCGAAATGGTGATGGATGGCGTGCCACCGGCCGAAGTGAAGGACGAGATGATCGCCAACGCGGCCAGGCGCGAGGAACTGAAGGCCGGACTCGCAGCTGCAGACGAACCGCCGCCGCTTCTGCACCCTGGAATGGCCGACCTGTACCGTCAGAAGGTCACTGCACTGGCACAGGCACTGGAGCAGCCAGCGCCAGAAACGGGCGACCTCTCGCTGCAAGTTGTGATGGTTGCGGGGGCAGGATTTGAACCTGCGACCTTTGGGTTATGAGCCCAACGAGCTACCGGACTGCTCCACCCCGCGTCACCGCAAAACAGCTTACCACACGCAAAAACGTCGACACCTGCGGTATGCCATGATGTCGCACTCGCGCACAGCTCAGTTGCTGCCTCAGCCGGACAAGCGGCTGCCCGCATTCGCACGAGAGGAGAACGGATGGACAACGTCGCGCTTCTGAAGACTCTTTATGACGCGTTTGGCCGCGGAGACATGCCGGCGGTCCTCGGAGCGATGAGCCCAGGCATCCGGTGGCATGAGGCTGAGAGCAATCCGTACATGCCGAGCGGCGAGCCCTGGGTGGGACCCGACGCCGTCCTGCACAATCTGTTCATGAAACTGGGTGGGGAGTGGGATGGCTTCACCGTCCATCCCAAGACGTTCTACGGCGCTGGCGACAGCGTCATCGTCGAAGGGCGCTATACGGGAACCTACAAGGCGACCGCCAAGACAATGGACGCGCAGTTCTGCCATATCTGGGACGTCAAGGGTGGCAAGGTGACACGGTTCCAGCAGTACGTGGACACGGCGAAATTCTGCGATGTCGTGGGAGCGAAATAAGGGACAAAAAAGAAAAAGGCGGCCAGAAGTTCTGGCCGCCTGAAAGAGTTGGTTGCGGGGGCAGGATTTGAACCTACGACCTTTGGGTTATGAGCCCAACGAGCTACCGGACTGCTCCACCCCGCGTCACCGCAAAACAGCTTACCACACGCAAAAACGTCGACACCTGCGGTATGCCATGATGTCGCACTCGCGCACAGCTCAGTTGCTGCCTCAGCCGGACAAGCGGCTGCCCGCATTCGCACGAGAGGAGAACGGATGGACAACGTCGCGCTTCTGAAGACTCTTTATGACGCGTTTGGCCGCGGAGACATGCCGGCGGTCCTCGGAGCGATGAGCCCAGGCATCCGGTGGCATGAGGCTGAGAGCAATCCGTACATGCCGAGCGGCGAGCCCTGGGTGGGACCCGACGCCGTCCTGCACAATCTGTTCATGAAACTGGGTGGGGAGTGGGATGGCTTCACCGTCCATCCCAAGACGTTCTACGGCGCTGGCGACAGCGTCATCGTCGAAGGGCGCTATACGGGAACCTACAAGGCGACCGCCAAGACAATGGACGCGCAGTTCTGCCATATCTGGGACGTCAAGGGTGGCAAGGTGACACGGTTCCAGCAGTACGTGGACACGGCGAAATTCTGCGATGTCGTGGGAGCGAAATAAGGGACAAAAAAGAAAAAGGCGGCCAGAAGTTCTGGCCGCCTGAAAGAGTTGGTTGCGGGGGCTCGCAGCCGCCAATACCGACTGGCCTCTACGTGGTGGCCGCATCGAGACGGCATTCATCGACCCCGGAAAGCCGTGGCAGAACGGCACCGACGA
>CADEEX010000172.1:5884-8498 GCA_902826465.1 uncultured Acidobacteriota bacterium | reverse complement strand
CCGAACTCGCCTGGGCGGGGAATCGTGTTGAACGTCCAGATTACCTTGCCGGTGCGGACGTCGAAGCCGCGCGCCACACCCTTGGTGTTGCTGTGCGTCATCACGGTCATCCCTTCCTTGAAGGAAGAGCCGACGATGATGGTGTCCTTGGTGATCGTGGGTGTCGAGTGCAGACCGATCTCGCCGGTCTCCTTGTCGATTGGCTCGCGGTTGCCCTTGAAGACACCGTCCTTCAGATCGACGACACCGTTGGTGCCGAACGAGGTGATGATGGCGCCGGTCTTCGCATTGAGCGCGATCATGCGGTAGCCGGTGGTGACGTAGATGATGCGCTCGTCACCGCGACCGTCCGTCCAGTACGACACGCCGCGTCCTGAGAGCTGGCGCGGGGCGATGGCCGCGCGCGCACCTTCGCGGTAGCTGTGCACCCAGATCACTTCGCCGGTCTTGGCGTCGAGCGCCAGCACCGAACGGCGCGTGCCGCCGGTGGCGTAGAGCACGCCCTTGACCATGAGCGGCGTCGCTTCGAGCTTGTACTCGGGACGCGTGCCGAGGTTGTCGGTCTTGAAGCGCCAGGCGATTTCGAGCTTGCCAAAGTTGCTGGCGTTGATCTGGTCGAGCGGCGAGTACTTGCTGCCGCGCAGATCGGCGGTGTACATCGGCCACTCGCCGTTCCTGGTGCTCGGCATCGGGCTGGCCTGGCCGGTGACGCGCGGCGTCACCCAGGCGAGCCCGGCGCCGACCAGCATCAACGCCGGGACGGTGCGGAAGAGCATTCGCGACATGTGTTCTCCAATGCGGTTGGGTTTGATGGGCAGACGATACAACAAAAGAAGGTTCCGGGTTCCACGGTTCCGGGTTCCAGGGTTCCACGGTTCCGGGTTCCACGGTTCCCGCGCGAGCTGGAACCCTGGAACCCTGGAACCGTGGAACCCGGAACCAGGAACGTTTGTGTTATTCCCCCGGTTTCAGTCCCGGACGTTCCACCAGCTCGATGCGTGCGCCGTCGGGGCCGGCCACGTACGAGAAGTTGATCGTCGGGCCATTCGGCAGGGGCAGTGGACGAGGCTCGCTGGTCACGGTCACCCCCTTGGCGCGCAGGCCGTTGATGGTGTCGGCCAGCGGACCGGTGGAGCGCCAGCCGATGTGATCGATCGCGGCGCCGAGGCTCGGCGTCGATTCGCCCCGCTGCACCAGAATCCAGACGTCGGTGAAGCCGGGCGCGCGGTAGAACATCGCGTCGAGACGGCCCTTGAGCTGCTTGCGTTCGCCGCCGAACTTTTCCTGCAGCCAGGTGAGCATCGCTTCCGGATTGGGTGAGCGCAGGTGCATGTGATGCAGCCCGAGCAGTTCCTGGTCCTGCACCACTTCAATGCGCGTGCCCCACGGATCCTCGACGAACCCCAGCTTGAAGAGTCCGGGGACGTCGCGCACGGGCGTCACCACCTTCACGCCGTTGGCCTCGAGCTCCTTCATCTTGGCGTCGAGGTCGGCAAACGAGAAGCCGATGTGATCGATCACGCTGCCGCTGCTCGGCGCCGTCGGCGTGGTCTTGCGGAGAAACATCAGCCGCACCGCGCCGTACATGATGCGATCGGGCGCTTCGGTGATGCGTCGGCCACCAAAGTTCTTCTCGTACCAGTTCGCGGCGTCGGCCGGGTTCGGCACGTTGAGGTGAATGTGATCGTAGGGCAGGGTTTGCGCGGTGGCATTGGTCGAGCACGCCAGCGCGGCGACGGTCAAGGCGACCGCCACGGACATCGACTTCATCGGGACACTCCTTCGTCAGCTCGTGGTCTTGAGCGTCGACGATGGTAGTGAAGTTGGAGGGCGGAGGCTAGGGGGAGGACGAGGACAGGGACGGGGACGGGACAGAGGTTGGGGCTCTGGGCGAAAGCCCAAAGCCGAAGGCCCAAAGCCGAGTCGCGTGCTAGCCGAGCGAACTGGCGGCGAGTCGGCGCTGCTGGTTGGCCTTGTAGTTCTGCTCGAGGTAGTCGACGCCGTCGGCGGTGATGCCGAGGCACGAGTTGTCGCCGCGCTGAACAAAGCCGCGTTTCAGTAGATACCAGGTCGTGAACTCGAGATGTTCGCGGGCATGCCCGGTCAGCTCTTCGAGGTCGAGCACGAACACGCCGGAGCTTGCCGGTTCGGCACGGCGGTGCGAGTAGAGCACTTCGAGGACCGTCAGCCGCGTCAACTGCTCAATCTCGAACTCGTTGTCGGCCCGTTCCGGCGTCGACACCGGCTTCCACCGGTTCTGCCGATGCGTGTGGTACGACAGGTCGTACTGGGCCCGTTTCTCGGGATCGCTCAGCACGGTGTAGGCCTGATGCAGCGTCCTGAAACGGTCGGTGTTCCCCGTTTCCTGATTGTCCGGATGGTAGCGCTGCGCCAGCAGACGGTAGACGCGGTGAATCGTCTCCGGTTCCGCGCTCGAGCTGATCTGGAGAAGTTCGTAGAAGTCGACGTCGCCGCTCACGTTACATGTTTCGGCGGTACCGCGCCCGCCTTCATGTCTGACGTTCATGCGCGCGCCACGACGGGCAGGTCCGTGCATTGATCACCACATCACCACATCACCACATCACCACATCACCACATTCCTGCGTCTCAG
>CADEEX010000172.1:0-5784 GCA_902826465.1 uncultured Acidobacteriota bacterium | reverse complement strand
ATCACCACATCACCACATCACCACATCACCACATCACCACATTCCTGCGTCTCAGTAACTCGCCCTGACGCCAAACGTGAACCGCCGTGACGCCGCCGCCGACGTCGCCTGGCCGAAGAACGGCGACGTCTGCACGCCGCTGAAACTCTGCGGGTTGACGAAGTTGAAGACGTTGCTTCCCTGCGCATACATCTCGACGCGGACGACGGGCGAGGGGCGCGCCGGACCCTGGTTGCGCCGTGGTGGCGTTGGCGGCAGCGGCCGCTCGCCGATGTTGAGGCCCCAGGTGATGGTCATGTCGACGTTCTTCGTCGCCACGCCGCGCGCGCCATTGCGACCCACACCGGCCGGGCGCTCGGTGAACACCCCGTCGCCGTTGGTGTCAAGACCGGTGGTCACCGTGTATGGCGACGCCGACTGCGCACGCACGTTGCTGTTGATGCGAAAGCCGGCCCAGAGATCGCTGTTCACGCTGACGTTGAGCCGATGACGGATGTCCTGCCGCGACGGGCCCCACTCCTGCGCCAGATCGGCACTGTTCGGCGGCAAGGTGAGGGTGCCGTCCATCTCGTTGAACGCCTGGCCGAGCGTGTACGACACGTTCGCATTCAGGCGCCGTGGCTGGTAGCCGGTCGACAGCGTCACCTGCAGCGAGTCGTTCAGCGATCGCGCGGTCGACTGAATCCGCGTGATGTTGCGGAACGACGGATCGGGACGGACGCCGTCCATCGGTGCATTCGCGTCCACGCTTCTGAACAGATCGCGGCCGTACTGGCGCGAGTAGTTGAGGCGCAGCCGCGTGCCGCGTCCGAACGGCTGGTCCAGGCCGACGCCAATGCGGCGCGTTGACGGCATCCGGAGATCGTCGCGGGTGCGAATCACGCCAGGTGCCGTGCCGGCGGCCGTGGAGCCGGCCGCGAACGGGTCCGGATATCCGGGAAACGACACGACCACCTCGCGCTGACGCGTGCCATCGACCAGCAGCGTCTGCTCGTACAACGATCCAAGAAATGGCTGCAGGCCGACGCTGTAGTTGGCCGAGAGCGCAGTCCGCAGTCGCGCCGAGGGCGTCCAGCGGACGCCAAGCCGCGGCGCGACGCGCAGCCGGTCGTTCAGGTGCGTCTGGAACTCATGGCGCAGTCCGAGGTTCAACGACAGGTTTCTGCGGACGCGATAGTCGTCCTGCACGAATTCGCCAAAGCGATACAGCGCATAGCTGAACGACGGATTTCCCAGGCGCTGCGTGAACGTGGCCGGGCGCCCCGCGGCCAGATCGTCGAGCGACGCAAAGGTAAACGTGCCGCCGGCGTTGCGCCATTCATCGCCTGAATAGTGCCCTCCGGTGACGTTGAATCCCGTCGTCAGCTGATGCTTCGATCCGAGCGGCATCATCCACTCGTCTTCGTACTCGAACTCGCGCGTGCGTCGCCCACCTTGCTGCTGGGCGCCGCCGCTCGAAATGGCGCCTGGTACGCGGATCGCCGTCGCCAGGCTCGCGGGCACCGCGGCGTTGTCGCGCCAGCGCACCTGCAGCCGCGCATCGTGCACGTTGTTGCTGCCGACGGTGGCGTTGTGCCCCACGCGCAACTCCCCATCGTCGTTCCGGCGCGTGAAGGCGCGTTCCGGCAGGTCGAACTCCGAGAGCCCCTGGTTCAGCGCGTTCTGGCGGGAGTGCCGCACCTCGGCGCGAAGGGTCTGTCGCGTCGACAGCGACTGGTCGACCCGCGCCGACACCGACAGGCGATCGTCTGGCTGGCGGACGAGCGCCGACAGACGGCCGTCGAGACCAGCGGCGTTGATCGCCAGTTGCTCGATCGACTGCGCCCGCTCGACCGAGAACGACAGGCCCGTGCGATGTCGCACCAGCGGTCCCGTCATTGACCACGACCCGACCCGCGTCAGCCCGCCTGGAGGCTGCGTGATGAAGCGGTTGCGACCGTTCAGCGACTCGTCGCGCAGCCGGGCACTGGCGTTGGCACGCCAGCGGTCGCCGCCCGGTTCCGTGCGAATCTCGATGCGTGTGCCCGACCCGGTGGCGCCGGCGGAGGAGCCGTCCTGCCGGATGCGGATGCTCTCGATGCGCGTGCCCGGTGGCAGCGTCCCGTCGAGGAAGCCGTCGATGCGAAGTGCCGCGTCGCCACCGGCGAGTTCAATGAGGGCGGCGAGCAGTTCGTCGGGATCCTCAGGAAGCGCCTCAATCTGGCTGCGACTCAGTTCCGTCGCGAACGCCTCGGCCATCCGCTGATCGAGCTCGGGTGGCGACACGTCGATCTGCTCGACGAACGCGGCGATCTCGAGCGTCAGTTCGCGTGTGGCGCGATTGCCGCGCCTCACCGTGATCGTCGCTGTGCCGTCGGCAAAGCCAGGAGCCTCCACGCGCACGTCGTAGCGGCCCACCGGGACGCGTTCGAGTTCTGCAATGCCGTTCTGCGTGGTGGTCGCGTCGAGGCGGACCTCGCCCGCCGTCACGTGAACCCGTGCGGCGCCGATCGGCAGTTCGGTACGATCGCGCACGATCACGCGGAGGCTGCCCGTGGCGTTCTGCTCGGGCGTTTGAGGTGCCGCCGCGTCCAGCGCCGCGGCGAGCGCGACCATCATCAGCCACGCCACGACGCCGCCGCCGGATCCCAGAGTCCGAACTCTCGTTCCCGACAACATTCGCCCGGGATTCTACCGTCCCACTTGCGGTATCGTTGCGCGCATGTCTCAGCTGTCGCTGTTCGTCACTGGATCGCTGGCGTTGACGATGTGCCTGGTCGCATCGGCGGGATACGCGCAGGGTGTCACCGAATGGAGTTCGGATACGCGGACGGTGCTCAGCTTTCATGTGCCTGACGCGGCGGTGCAGAAGCTGCTGCCGGCAGGCTGGACGGTGGATCCGTCCACCGGTCCCACCAATCGCGGCGCCAACCTGACACTCATCGTGATGGAGCGGATGGTCATCACCGACCCTCAGGGTAAGCCGCTCAAGACTGGGTCGTCGCGCTACACCGTCATTGCCGTGCCCGCGAAACACGCACAAACGGGACAGACCAACACGGTCATCGTGTCCGGCATCTCACCGGAAGGGGCCGGAGCCTACGGCGTCTACGAGACGGCCACCGTGAGCAAGGTGGAGCGGACGTCGAGTGGTGACGGCGAGGAGAACGGCCGCGCGCGCGAGTCGTGGGAGTTTGCGTCGGCCGGCGGCGATCGCATCGCCCTGGCGCTGTCGTATCGTCGCGCCGCGGCAACACGGTCGCGCGTGGAAACACACCTGCGGTCGGCAAGGAACCCTGCGTTCACCCGCACCTACCGCCTCGAGCAGGCCGCCGATCTCGTCAAGAGCACCGTCACCGGCGTGAACCGTGTGGACGATTTCACCTTTCGTGCGTCAGGTCCGCACCTGTCGGCGCTCTTCGACGGCACGGAAACGCTGTTGAGCGTCACCGTCATGCCGTCGTACGTGCGCGAGATCTCGCTGCCGTAGCGCGCGCTACTTCGGCCAGATCAGGGTCGGGCCGGTCGTCTCATCGGTCGACGCCGCGGTCGTCGGTGCCGCGGCGCAGCGTTCGAGCAGGAACTGCTGCGCGTTGTGCGGCTCGCTGCCAGCAGGCACCGCGGCCTTCTGATACTTGTCGTCGTGCAGGATGTAGGCGCGTGCGGTGTCGTTCAGGTATGCCTGCAACACGACGTCGCGGATGTGCGACGCCACGACCTTGTCGGCGACGCGGCACAGCGCCTCGACACGCCGATCGAGGTTCCGCTCCATCATGTCGGCGCTGCCGATGTACACCTCAGGCTGTCCGCCGTTCTCGAACCAGTAGATTCTCGAGTGTTCGAGAAAACGCCCGACAATTGAACGCACCGCAATCCGCTCGCTGACACCGGGCAACCCGGGCCTGAGGACGCAGATCCCACGAATGATGAGGTCAATCGTGACGCCCGCTTGCGACGCGCGATACAGGCAGCGCGCCATCTCGGGATCGGTGATGGCGTTGCACTTGATGATGATGTGCGCCGGCCGCCCCGTGCGCGCATGTTCGGCCTCGCGGTCGATCAGTGCGCGCATCTGGCGACGCAGTGTGACAGGCGCCACCAGCAGCTGGTCGTAGTCTTCGTGTCGCGAATAGCCGGTGAGGTAATTGAACACCTCGCCGACATCGTCGATCACCTGTTCGTTGCAGGTGAAGAGGCTCAAGTCGGTGTAGATCTGCGCGGTGGCGCGGTTGTAGTTGCCGGTGCCGATGTGGGCGTAGCGGCGCACACCGTCGGTTTCGCGTCGCACGATCAGGCACAGCTTGCAGTGCGTCTTCAGGTTCTCGACGCCGTAGACGACGTGGATGCCCGCGCTTTCAAGCCGCGTCGCCCATTCAATGTTGTTGCGCTCGTCGAAGCGCGCCTTCAACTCCACCAGCACCGCCACCTGCTTGCCACCGTCGGCGGCATCGATGAGGATGTCGATGAGCGGCGAATTGGCGCCAATGCGGTAGAGCGTGATCTTGATTCCTGTCACCTGCGGGTCGGTCGACGCCTGTTCGAGGAACGTCTCGACCGCCGAGAACGACTCGAACGGATGATGCACGAGGACGTCGCGCTCCTGAATCTCTTCGAACACGTTCACCGGCGCCGGCCACACGGTACGGGCGGCCAGCGGCGTGTCTTTCAGCTTGGGCAGCGGAATCTTCGTCAGCGCCATCCAGTCCGAGAAGTCGAGCCGCGCCGCGGTCTTCTCGACGATGTCGTCTTCGATTTCGAAGTTCTCGACCAGGATCTTGACGACGCGGGACGGCATGGTCGATTCGACCTGCAGCAGCGACGGCAGGCCGCGCCGCTGCTGCTTCAGTGTCCGGTCCATCGACTCCATGAGGTCGCCGGCAACGTCGCGGAGCTCGATGTCGCTGTCGCGGGTGACGCGGAACAGATGGGCGGCCATCACCTCGACGCCCGTGAACAATTCGCCGAGGTTCTGCCGGATGATATCTTCGAGGAACGCGAACGAATGCACGGAACCACGGCCAGTCGAGCCGTGCGGCAGCTGCACGAAGCGCGGCAGCATCTGTGGCACCTTGACGCGCGCAAACTTCGTCTTCCGCTGGTAGCGGACCGTGACCGCAAAGTTCTTGCTGCGGTTCGAAATCAGCGGAAACGGATGCCCTGGGTCGAAGGCAAGCGGCGTCAGCAGCGGATAGATCTCCGCCCGGAAATACAGCGTCAGGAACTGCTGCACCCGTTCGCTGTACTCGGTCGGCTCGAGAATCTTGATGCCGTTCCTGGCCAGTTCAGGGCGCAGGCCGTCGGTCCAGCAGGCCGCCTGGTCGCGCCGCATCTGCGCGGCGCGGATGCGGATCTTCTTGATCTGCTCCGACACCGTCATCCCGTCGATCGCCTCGTCGTCGATGCCTGCGCGCAGCTTACGGAGCAGGGTGGCAACGCGGACCATGAAGAACTCGTCGAGGTTGGAGGCGACGATGGCGAGGAACTTGACGCGTTCGAGGAGCGGGTGCGCGTCGCCGAGCGCCTGGTCGAGGACGCGCTGGTTGAATTCGAGCCAGCTCAGTTCGCGGTTGATGTAGAGGCGCGGGTCGTGGAAATTGATCTGGGGTGAGGAGTCCTTCTTCGCGCTGCTCATCAGTTGGCTACTATAGCGGGTACTGCAGAATCGCTGGTGATTGTTACATCTGTAAATGGGGTGGTGGTGTCAGTGCGCGTGCAGCCGCGCGCAGCCCGGTCCGGCCTGGCTGGCTCGCGCGCCGGCGCTCTGGTGGTGCGGCTGAATGCGCCGCCAGTTGAAGGCGCGGCCAA
>CADEEX010000171.1 GCA_902826465.1 uncultured Acidobacteriota bacterium | reverse complement strand
ATCACCGCCGTCGCGGCCTTGCTCGTCTCTGCCATCGTCGTCGAAGGGCGCATGCAGCGTCCAGCCACGCCAGCGCGCGACGCGGCCGTGCCCTTCGCGGCCGGCGAGACGCTCACCTACGACGTGTCGTGGTCCGGCCTGCTGACGGCAGGCACCGCGGTCACCAGGGTTGTCCAGAAGCGACCCTCGTTCGGCGCTACCGCGTGGGAAATCACCGCGGACGGACAACCGCTCCCACTGATCCAACGACTTTATCCTGTCTACTACAAGATGGACACCCTGGTCGACAGCACGACGCTCCTGTCCCAGTGGACGGGGCTCTATATCGACGAGAACGGCCGTAAGCGGCAGACCAGCATGCGGTTCGACCGCCCAACGCGGCGAGTCCAGTACGAAATGACCACGGAGCCTGTGACGAAGGCCGAACTCTCGGCGCCAGCCACAGTGCAGGACGGCCTGGCGTTGCTCTACGTGCTGCGGACCAGGACGTTCAAGGCCGGCGAGCGCTTCTCGGTGCCCGTCGCCGACGATGGCGCGCTCTACACCGTGGAAATCGCCGTCTCGGGTCCGGAGCGCACCACCGTGCGCCTGGGCACGATGGACGCCTGGAATCTGAGCGTGACCATTGTCAATGAGGCGAAGCAACAGGTGGGCCGGAATATCGGCATCCTGATCTCGAACGACGCGAAGAAACTGCCGTTGAAGATCCAGGCCGAGCTCCCGGTGGGCAACTTCGTCCTGTCGCTGCGCGAAGCCCGCTAGAATGAGAATTATGCTGAACGGCGAGCCCTTCGAGCTCGAGCCGGGCCGAACCATCTCGCAGCTGCTCACCCAACTCGATATCGATTCGCGGCGGGTGGCCGTCGAGCACAATCTGACGGTGTTGCGGCGCTCGCTCTACGAGTCCACGCCCATTCTGGACGGCGACGAAATCGAAATCGTCAACTTCGTCGGCGGCGGATCGAACGGAATTGGGAATTTCGAATTGTGAATTGTGAACTTCGAATTGTCAGTCGTGAATTGTGAATTGATATGGCGCCGCTGATGTCTGATCCGTTTGTCATCGCCGACAAGACCTTCGCGTCACGCCTGATCGTCGGCACTGGCAAGTACCCGTCGCATGCCGTTATGGCACAGGCGCACGAGGCGTCCGGCGCCGACATGGTCACCGTCGCCGTGCGCCGCGTGAATATCTCCGACCGTTCGACTGCGCTCACGGCGGGCCGCGAGGAATCGCTGCTCGACTACATCGACACGTCGAAAATCTTCCTGCTGCCGAACACGGCCGGTTGCTACACCGCCGACGAGGCCATTCGTACCGCACGCCTTGGCCGCGAGGCTGGCCTCTCGCACTGGGTCAAGCTCGAGGTGATCGGCGACGAGCGGACGCTGTTCCCGGACAACGAACAACTGATCGTGGCCACGAAGGTGCTCGTCAAGGAAGGGTTCGTGGTGCTGCCGTACACCAGCGACGACCCGATCGTCTGCCGCAAGCTCGAAGACGCCGGCGCTGCGGCGGTGATGCCGCTCGGCGCGCCGATCGGCTCCGGGCTCGGCATTCAGAACGTCAACAACATCCGCATCATCCGCGAGTTTTCGCGCGTGCCGCTCATCGTCGATGCCGGAGTCGGCACGGCGTCTGACGCCGCGCTGGCGATGGAGCTGGGCGCCGACGGTGTCCTCATGAACACGGCGATTGCGGGCGCTCAGGACCCGGTGTCGATGGCGGAAGCGATGAAACTGGCGGTGCGCGCAGGACGGCTCGCGTACCGAGCAGGCCGGATCCCGCGCAAGGCCTACGCGACAGCCAGCAGTCCGATGGCAGGGATGGTCGGGGGGTAGGGGCTTCGGGGTTCGGGGCTACGACGCGGCGACGAACGGCTTCAGGTTGACGTGTAGCCGCATCAGGCTCACGTCGCGCTCCGAGCAGGCGGTTTCGAGTTCCTGGAGCCGGTCCACGTCGATGATGCGTGTGTTGAGCACCACGCAGTCGACCTCTTCCTTGTGCACCATGGCCAGCAGCTTCTGGAAGTCGCCGAGCACCGAGTAGCCGCTCATGCGCAAGCTGCGCTGGCCCGGGTCGTCGTCGATGAATCCCACAATACGCAGCGGCTGATCGCCAAAGGCTTCGCGAATGGTGGCGAGGCTGGCGCTGCCGGTGCCGTAGACGACGCAGCGCTGTCCCACCACTCGCCGTCGCTGCACGAACTCGCCAAGCAGCCTGAAAGACGCCCGTGACCCGCCCAGCAACAGGAACAACACCACCGAGTAGATGACGAACACCGCACGCGAGTAGCTCTCGAAGCGGTAGGCGTACAGCAGGACGATCTGCGACGACAGGGCGCCGAGAAGCACGCCCTTGACGAACACCACGGCGTCCATCATGCCGAACTGGTGCCAGACGCCGCGGTAGCCGCCGACGAGAAACAGCGCCAGAATCTGCGCGGTCACCACAATCGGCAGCGACTGCAGGAAATAGCTGTAGTTCTCGGCCAGGACGACGACGTCGAACCGCAGGTGATACGCGGTGTAGTAGGCCAGGGTGACCAGGCACAGGTCGAGGAGTACCTCGGCCACGCGACGCTTGTACATGAAATCGACGACCACAGGCGTGACATTCCCCTGCTTCAGTCGCGCGAAATGCTCGTCGTCGTACACCCGGACGCGAGCGAGATAGACGCCGAAGATGATCGCGGCGATCAGCAGTCCGGCGATGACGATGCCCACCCAGCTGGCGTCGAACGACTGCAGTGCCACGCCGGCCGCGCCGCCCGCCGCGGCCAGCAGCCAGAGGACGGCGACCGCCCAGCGCTGTGACAGGCCGATGGCCACAAGGCGATGTGAGGTGTGATCGCGCCCGCCCTGCGACGGCTTCCGTCCCGACATGATGCGCACGATCGTCACCAGCGTGGTGTCGAGGATCGGCACGAGCAGCAGGAAGACCGGTGCGGCGAAGGCCGAGACGAGGCTGGAACTGCCGGCACCGTGCGACTTCGCGATCAGCGTGACCGCGGCGAGATTCAACCCGAGAAACAGGCTGCCCGTGTCGCCCATGAAGATCGAGGCCGGGTGAAAGTTGAAGACGAGGAATCCGGCAGTGGCGCCAAGGAGCGCGGAGAGGTAGAGCGCCGCGGACGTCACCTCGCCAGTGCCAGCCAGGCCGAGCAGCGTGAACCCCCCGGCCACAATGGCCGTACCGGCACAGAGGCCATCCATGTTGTCGAGCAGGTTGAAGGCGTTGGTGATGCCGACGATCCAGAACAGCGTCAGCATGAGGTCGCCCACCTGTGAGTCTGTCCACTGGAGGCGATAGCCGAAGAACACCAGCACCGACGCCAGCGCGATCTGCGCAATGAGCTTCGTCGACGGCTTGAGCGACAGGAGGTCGTCGGCGAAGCCGAACCCCGCGATGACGATGCCGCACACCAGCAGTTGCCAGACGTCTGCCATTGGCAACGTCGCACCGAGCAGCAGGGTCGGCAAGGCAATGGCGATGCCACCGAAGAGGGCGGTTGGCTTCTCGTGCCAGCGATCCTCCTTGGGCTTCGCCGTGAATCCGAATCGTCGCGCGACGCTCCGGCATACCGGCGTCAGCACCAGCGACGAAGCGAACGCCACAGCGAAGTACAGCGCGACGGTCATTTCAGTGACGAATTGTACGCGGCTTGTCAGAGGAACGTGTCAGCCGAGTGCTGACACAACGGCTGTTAGTCGGCATCCTGGAGCAACCGCTCGTAGAGGCCGCGAATGTCACTCACGAGACGGCGGCTGTCGAAGGCTTCGGCGACCGCGGCCCGGGCGACCCGTCCTGTGCTTGACCTATGGGAGGGGTCGGCAAGATAGCGTTCGACCGCCATCGCGAGCGCCGCCGGATCGCCGAACGGGACACGAGCGCCGGCCGCATCGCTGGTGATGACATCACGGACGCCGCCGACATCGGTGCTGACCGACGCGACCCCTGACGCCATCGCTTCGATGAGCGCCACCGGCGTTCCCTCGTTTCGCGACGTCAGCATGAACACGTCCGTGGCGCCGTAGATAGTCGCAAGGTCGCCCCGCCAGCCCAGAAACCGCACCGCCTCGGCCAGGCCGCGATCACGCGCGTGCGCCTCGAGCGCTCCGCGCAGTTCACCGTCGCCCACGATCAGGAACACCACCGGTGCGGCGCCACGGGCAATCTGCGCGGCCGCATCGAGAAACAGCGAATGCTGCTTGATGGCCGTCAGACGCCCGACGGTCGTGACCACGCGAGTGCCGTCCGGAATATCCAGGGCCGTTCGCGCCTGCCGTCGGTCGCTGTCGTTAATCGCCAGCAGCGGCGTCAGATCGAATCCGAGGGGAATCAGGCGCACGTGACGATCGTCGCTGATGTGATAGGTGTCGATCAGGTCGTGCCGAACCTGAGGCGAAATGGCGATGAGCGCGTCACTTCGATTCGCCAGCCAGCGCTCAACCGCAAGGAACACCCGCGTGCTCGGCGAGCCGAAATAGCCCTCGAAGACATGGCCGTGATAGGTATGCACCAGTCGCGCGCGCCGCGACGACCCTCGGGTCCAGTTATAGACCACCGCGGCCAGGCGCCCCAGAGCCCCCGCCTTGGCCATGTGCGTGTGGACGATGTCGGGCCGCACCCGACGCAGCGCCTGATAGATGCGCCAGAAGGCACGCAGGTCGTTCGCCGGTGATATCGGGCGGATGAGCGGCGCCACGAACTCGGCCCCCACCGTGCCGAGCGGCATGAGGGTCGTCATCGAGCCCTCGGCGGGCCCCAGGCTGCCGTGTACCAGGCAGGTGTCGTAACCGAAAGGCACCAGGTCGCGACTCAGGTTGATGGCCTGAATGGAAGGGCCACCGACGTTGAGGCGCGTGATGATCCTGGCGACCCTGGCGTTCATGCGAGTGCGGCCCGCGTATCAGTCCGCGCGCTCGTCCAGCCAGGCAGCGCGCGAAGCCAGATTTCGAAACAGAGCAACGACCACAGTTGCAGCCCCAGATCGGCGTGCCGTGCCAGATGACGCTGCACGAGACGTTCAACGTAGGGGGCAGACAGATACTCGCGGTACTTGGCGTCCTTCGCAAGCAGCAAGTCGCAGACCCGCTCGCGAAGCGCGCCCCTGAACCACTCGCCGAACGGAATACCGAATCCCATCTTGCCGCGGTTCTGGATCTCGGCGGGCAGCAGGTCGGCGAATGCCTCCTTCAGAATGACCTTGGTATGGCCTCTGGACAGTTTCATGGCATCGGGCAGCGTGGCCACATACTCGATGAGCGCGGTATCGAGGAACGGCGAACGTCCTTCGAGCGAATTGGCCATGGTGCAGCGGTCCGCCTTCACCAGCAGGTCGTTCAGCAGGTAGGTCTTGAAATTCGTCAGCAGGACACGACTGAGCGGTGACAATCCGGGCGGCAGCGGCTCACCGCCGAGATAGAACAGCCGATCGGCCGGCGTGCCCCCTGCCTGCATCGAGGGGAGCAGCAGCGTCTCGAGGTCGTCACCAAAGAGGCCCGACCACCGCGCGATGCGATGATCGAGCGGCAGCGCTGCGGCGGTCAGGAACCGTCGGGCCCTGGCCATGGTGCCCTTCTGGCTCGCACCCGCCGGCATCACGCTGGTCAGTCCGCTCAACATCGAACGCAGCGCGCCGGGAATGCGCTCGGCAGCCACCGCGGCGTAGAAACGAAGGTAGCCGGCGAACAGTTCGTCTCCGCCGTCGCCAGTCAGTACCACGGTCACCTGCTGCCGCGTCAGACGCGACACGATGTGGGTGGGCACAGCCGACGAATCTCCAAACGGGCCATCGTGGTGCCAGACCAGCGACTCGATCAGATCGAAGGCGTCGGGCTCGACGATGAACTCGGTGTGATCCGTCTTGAAGCGCTCGGCCGCCTGTCGCGCAAATGACGTCTCGTCGTAGCCTGGGCTGTCCTTGAAACCAATACTGAAGGTCCGCACCGGACGGTCCATCAACTGGCTCATGAGCCCGACAATAATGGTCGAGTCGATACCACCGCTGAGAAACGCCCCCAGTGGCACGTCCGACGTGAGCCGGCGCTCGACAGCGGCCGTCATCAGCGTGCGCACGCGATCGATCACCGCGCGCCGGTCGGCGGCATCCGCTGTCACCGGCACCTCGGGTGGGAACTGGAGATGCCAGTACGCCCGGGTCTGAGTACGGCCCTCGCGGTCGACCGTGAGCACGTGCCCGGGCTCGACCTGTCGCACATCCTGATACGGCGTCCGCGGACAGGGCACATAGCCGTAGAGGAAGTAGTACGGAATCATCTCGCGATCGACCGCAAGCGGCATGTCGTGACGCGGAAAGAACGCCTTGCTCTCCGAGGCAAAGAGCAGCGCCCGGTGGTCGTGGCGATAGAAGAGCGGCTTCTTGCCAGCGCGATCGCGCGCAAGCACCACACGCTGCTGACGGTCGTCCCAGATCCCGATGGCAAACATGCCATCGAGCTCGTCGATGCAGCGGTCGCCGAGCTCTTCGTAGAGGTGCGCAATCACTTCACTGTCGGTCCGTGAGCGGAACACGTGTCCTCGCGCGACCAGCCCGCGGCGGATCTCGGCAAAGTTGTAGATTTCGCCGTTGAAGACGACCTGAACCGAACCGTCTTCGTTGGGCATCGGCTGATGCCCGTCCGGACTCAAGTCGATAATCGAGAGGCGGCGGAAGCCGAGCCCGGCGGCACCCCGCGGCGACACGTAGAGACCGGCGGCATCGGGGCCTCGGTGCACGAGTTGGTCGCGCATCGCCACGACCGCCTCCGGACGGACCGGGCTGCCGTCAAACCGGACCTCTCCACAAATACCGCACATCTCAGAGCCAGCCCTTCCACCAGTACCAGGCAATCGCCATCGCCTCGTGCGAGAGTCCGCTCAACTGCTCGACGCTCGCGCCGCGGGTGTGCACGTAGAACTGCGTATCCTGCACCGGCGTCGCAATCACCTCAATCTCAGGCGCCTGCTTACGCCACACCATCGTCGCACGGCGCATGTTATAGGGCGAACTCACCAGGAGAATCCGACGCCAGCCTCGTGCGCGCAGGATGTCGCGGACGCGCTGGACGGCCTCGTAGGTGTTGGCGCCCGTCTTCTCGAGCACGATCGCAGACTCCGGCACGCCGACACTGACGGCCAGCCCTTTCATGATCTCCGTTTCATTGAAGGCGAAGACATAGCCAGACTGAAAGATCATCTGCGGCGCGTAGCGGGCCTGGTAGAGATCGACCGCCTGCTTGACCCGCTCCTGATAGCCGCCGCCTGCCTGGCCGGATTCACCAACGCCGCCCGCGAACACGACAATGACGTCGGCCGACTGTGGCACCTCGGTCACGCGAAGCGGTGCCGCGAGCAACCAGGGCAGCTGCGACTGAAACACGGCGAGATAGAGCAACACCGCCAGCGCCGTGATCGCCACCACCCGTCCACGGGCCCGGCGATAGACTCGCTTCAGCCGCACTTCCCAGGTGCGGACCTCACGTGCGCGCTCGAGACGCTCGCGAATCAGCTCCGACATATTCGCGATGCGCGATTGCCAGCTGTTCTCGGCGGCGACCACGGTGCGTCGATGCCGCGCTTCGTCTGACGCCGGTTTCAGCGCCGATCTGATGGCGTCCACGAACGCGTTCGCGTCTCGAGCAGCGGCGACGATGGGACCGTGCGTCACGTTGAACCGCCGAATCTCTGGAAGATCGGTGGCCACGACCGGAATGCCCATCGCCAGATATTCGTTCAGTTTCGTGGGATAGACATTGGCGGTGTAGTCGGTGAGCAGATATGGCACGACGCCCACGTCGAACCCCTTCACATAGCTGGGGACGTCATCGTGGTCGCGCTTGCCAAGCAGGTGCACGTTGGCGAGCCCGTCGAGGGCGCTCACGTCGGCCTGCACCGGTCCAACCAGAACGAACGAGGCTTCTGGCATCCGGCGAGCGACGTCCGCAAGCAGCGGGAAGTCGATCCACTTGTGCACGCCCCCCACATAGCCAATGATCGGCTTCGGCAACGCCGTCAGGTCGGCGGGCGGTGGCGCGGCCGACGCCCGGGCCGATTCGAACTTCTGCAGGCTGACGCCGAAGGGAAACAGATGCACGCGGTCGCTGAATCTGGCGGCGCGCTCCCGTAACTTCTCGGCCGTCACGAACACCAGATCCACGTCTCGAAACAGCTGCTGCTCGGAGCTCTCGATACGGCGGGCCGCCTTCGAACTCGAGGCAAAGTCGTCGATGCAGTAATAGACAGACACCAGCGGCTCGAGGTCAGCGATCGCTTCGCGTACCAGCGGTGTCGGCAGGAACGTCCAGACAATGGGCTGATCGAAGCCGGCCGCTCCCATCCAGCGCCGAACGGATCGCAGGAGCAGGACGCGGTTGATGCGACGAACGATCCGCGAATACGGGAACGGCAGCAACACGGGCGAGAACACAAACAGGTTGTCGCGCTCGTGGCGGAACCCCTTGGTGCCTCGCCACCAGTTCTGCAACCGTTGCCGAAGCCGAGGCAGGTCGCGCAC
>CADEEX010000170.1 GCA_902826465.1 uncultured Acidobacteriota bacterium | reverse complement strand
CCGCTCAGCAGCAGTGCATCCTGTCAGTGGCCGTGGTCGATCCGCGCACCGGCATCACCTATCCGGCCGGGACGCCAGTGCCGATGACGGCGTTTGCGCAGAAGGTGTTTGCCGGCCTGCCAGATCCCACGACGACGGGCTCGTCGAACAACTACGTGCCGCTCCATGACTTCACGAACGACACGGACAAGGCGGGGATCAAGCTCGACTTCCAGCTCGCCTCCGGACTGTCCTTGTTCGGCCGCTACGGCTGGCGTGATCTCGAAACGTTCGATCAACCGAATCTGCCGCTGCCGGCCGGCGGCGATGGCAACGGGACCATCTACGCCAGGAACAAGCAGTTCGCGCTCGGCTCCACCTGGGTGGCCGGTCCGCGATCGCTGCTCGAAGTTCGTCTGGGCGTGTCGAACACGCAAGGCGGCAAGAACCCGCCCGCGCTCGGGACCACGGGCGCACTCGACGAGTACGGCATCTCGGGCCTACCCACTGATCCGCGCATTGCCGGCGGTTTGCCGTCGCAGGTGATCACTGGGCTCACGGGTCTTGGTCGTCAGGCCACCAACCCGCAGTGGCAGTACCCGACCGTCTTCAATCCGAAGGTGAACTACACCTGGCTGGCCGGGTCGCACTCACTGAAGGCCGGCTACGAGTTCCAGCAGATCAACACCGAAGTGCAGGACGTGAACCCGCTCTACGGCCGCGATACCTACGCGGGACAGTTCAGCCGTCCGGCGGGCGTTGCCGCGAGCAACGTCTACAACCTCGCCGACTTCATGCTCGGCCTGCGTTCGCAGTACGCGCTCAGCAACGTGCTCGTCGCGAACATGCGGCAGCGCATGCACTTCACCTATCTACAGGACGACTGGCGCCTCAATGACCGCGTGACGCTCAATCTCGGCGTGCGCTACGAATACGCGACGCCACAGTGGGAAGCCGACAACGTGCTCAGCAACTGGGACCCGGCAACGCGGACCATGGTGGCAGCGACGAACGGATCGATTCGCGACCGCTCGCTTATCGATCCCGACCGCAACAACTTCGGACCGCGCCTGGGATTCGCCTGGACCGTCGCGGAGAACACGGTGGCCCGCGGCGGCTACGGGTTGAGCTACGTGCACTTCAATCGCGCCGGCGGCGGCAACCTGTTGCCGATCAACGGTCCTCAGGTGATCAACGCGGTCGTCAACCAGACCGCGGCCAACCTGGCCAATGGGACGTTCCGCGGCACTGAGCAGGGCTATCCGGTCGGACTCACCGATCCGTCGAAGTTCGATCCGCTCACCGCCAACATCACCTACATGCCAACGGACTACCACTCGAGCCCGGTGCAGAGCTGGTACATCTCGATGCAGCGCCAGTTCGGGCCCAACATGATGTTCGATGTCGCCTACGTCGGGAACAGGGCTGACGACCTGCTGCTGTTCGCGAACTTCAATCAGGCCACACCGAACAATGCCGCGGGTACGCTGTCGCTTCAGGCGCGTCGTCCCATCGCCAACTTTTCAGACATCACCTACGCGTTCAACGGCGGCAAGTCGCGCTACAAGGCGCTGCAGACGAAGTTCGAATGGCGCTACAGCAGCGATCTGACCGTGCTCAGTTCGCTGACGCTGTCGGAAGCGAAAGACAACGGGTCCGGTTCGCTCGAGGGCGCCAACGGCAACTTCCCCGCGCCGCAGGACTTCTACAATCTCGACGCCGACTACGGGCTGTCCGCCTATCACCAGCCATACAACAGCACGACCAGCCTGATCTGGTCGCTACCGGTCGGCCGAGGCAAGCGTTTCGGCAACGGACTGTCGCGCGCAATGGACACCGTGCTCGGCGGCTGGCAGCTGGCCGGCATCAACAGCGCGTATGCCGGCGAGCAGGTGACGTTCCGCTACAACCCGGCCGCCGCATTCCAGGTGTCCGGTATCGCGCAAGACTTCCGCGGCGCGAACAACTATCGGCCGAACGTCAACGGCGATCCTTACGCGCCCGAGGGACAGCAGACCATCACCAACTGGTTCAACAAGGCGAACGTGACGGCGCCGACCGACCCCAGTCAGCCGTTCGGCAACGCGGCACGTAACAGCGTGCGCGGCCCCGGCTTCTGGCAAGTCGACGCGGTCCTCAGCAAGCAGTTCGCGCTGGCGGGCCGGTCACGGCTCGAGTTTCGGCTCGAAGCGTTCAACGTGCTGAACCGTTCGAACTTCCGTGCGCCAGACGGCAACGTCAGCAACGTCGGCTTCGGAACGATTACCAGCACGTTCGACCCGCGTCAGCTGCAGCTCGGATTCAAAGTGATCTGGTAGGCGGTCAGGCCACAGAGACACAGGGCCACAGAGTCACAGAGACACAGAGAGAAGGGGGCAGAATCCCCAAGACCTCGGTGCCTCTGTGCCTCGGTGGCGGTTGTGGGCGGCTACGCTGCGGCGCCGTTGCGGTAGAGCGTCAGCGCCACGTCGATGTTGGCGCGCAGGGCGGCAGCCACGGCCGGCCAGTTCTTGTCGGCCTTCAGCAGCGTCTTCCACGAGTAGAGGTGTTTGGCTTTGTGGAAGTCGCTGTTGGCGACGTAGGGATAGTGCTTGAGGCTGGTGACGGAGAAGAGGTCGTCGCGATTGGCGGCCTCCCACACGTCAACGAGCGGCGCCAGGCGCTTGCGGTTGTCCCACAGGTAACAGGTCGAGATCTCGATGCGTCTGGTGGTTCGGTGGTGCGGATGACACGCGATGCTGAACGCCTGCTGCCGCCGAATCTCCTTGAGGATGTCGTCGGCCGGCTGATCGGCGCTGATGTATTCCTTGATGTCGAGCGCGACGATGTGTGAGTTCATGCGGCTGCGCAGGTTGTTCTGCGTAATCTCGGCGCCAGGCACGACCAGCAGTCCGTACTCGGCGCGCGCACGTTCCGCTTCCTTCGCGATATCAGCCAGATAGGCCTCGAATCGATCGGGGGTCACCGAAAACTGCTTCAGCCCGAGCGAGGCGATGCGGCCAGCCCGTTTCAGCAGGTCGCCCTTCATCAGGATGTGGTCGGTGATCGCGATCACATCAAAGCGGCCGGTCTGACCGTAGAGATCGACGACCTCACGAATCGACAGCCGTCCGTCGCTCCACGTCGTGTGCACGTGGAAATCGCACAGCAGAAACGGCTCGTATCCAGGCACGCTAGGCCCTCACATCGATGTGGGTCCGATCCGACGGACGATGCCGCAGGATTTCGGACCAGAAATTGCGCACGTAGAGTCCGAACACGCGGCGCTTCCCCATCGCTCGGTAGCGACGGGCCGAGGTCCACACCCAGCAGTCGCGGGCGATCGCCACGGTACCGACGGGCGTCAGCCGGCGTCCGAGGTTGGTGTCTTCCCCATGGAACTCGATGCGGCAGTCGAAGCCGCCGATGCGCTCGAGCGCCTCGCGCCTGACCGCGAAGTTGCCGCCGTAGAGGATGGCGCCCGCGGCGAGGCCGTAGTGCACCAGCGCGTGGGTTGGCGGCGCCACCAGATAGTCGTAGGCGCGAATCAGGCTGCGCCCGGCGAGGTCCCAGTCGTAGAAGCGGTACGGGCCGGTGACCGCCACGAGCGCAGGCGCGCGTTCGAGTCGGCGTTCGATCCGCTCGAGCCACTGAATGGGTGCGCGGCAGTCGGCATCCACATACGCCAGTACGTCGCCGCTGGCGTGCCGACGGCCCGTTTCGCGCGCCACCACCAGCCCCTTCGACGGCTCATCGATGACGCGTACGCCAGGAATCCGCCTGGCGACATCGCCGGTGTCATCCGTGCTGGCGTTGTTGATGACGAGAATTTCGTCGGGCGGGCGCGTTTGCGAGAGGAGGGAATGAAGGCAGGCTGGCAGGTGGCGTGATTCGTTGTAGGCACAGACGATCACGCTGATCGTCATCGCCGCAGGCCCCACAGGCTATGGACCGCCATCTGCCGTCAACATACAGGGCCGCTGTAACGCCTGCGCAGCGGCCGAGTGACGGTGATAACAACTCGCCACAGAGACACCGAGGCACAGAGACTCCCGTGGGTAACCCTTCTGAAACTCTGTGTCTCAGTGCCTCAGTGGCTACTGAACGCAGCCCTACGACTTCAGCTTCAGAACGAGCAATGGAACGTTGAGGAGGAGCGTCGCGACATTGGCGACGATCACCGGCATCGATCCCGTCGTCCAGCCGTAGGCGATCCAGAGGACGACTCCAGCGTTGAACATCAGCAGCATCGCTACCGAGAGGTCGTTCACCGAGCGCGTGCGGATCGACTTCCACACCTGCGGCACGAAGGCGGCCGTGGTGAGGGCGCCTGCCAGGAATCCGACGTATTGCATCAAGGGACGGCTACTGTGAGGTCTTCTCGAGCGGTTCGAGGACGACGTACCAGCTCTCGCAGTCGGATGTGGAGCCGCCGCCCATCGAGACGGTCATCTGCAGCTTGAGCGATGGAATTTCCCAGCGGCGCGAGGCGCGGTTCGTCCCGTCCATCGACACGCGGTACGGTTTGAGCAGGTTGTCGGCGGAGTCGTGTTCCCGATGCTCGTCCTGCACGCCCACGAACAGGCCGAACTCGCGGCGCGGCCCGAGGTGCACTTCGAACTGCGGCACGCCGCCGACGATATGGTCGTAGACGCGCTCGCTGTAGCGGCCATCGGGCTCAACGCACGACTGCCAGTTGCCTTCCAGAATGTTGCGTGGGTTGCTGTCGTAGGAGATCCACTGCGCCGCCGCGGGACGCGACACGCACAGCACGGCCACCAGGGTCGTGAGAGCGAGGCGACACAGTCCTCGAATCGGAACGCGCACGTGGCTCCTTCGGTGGAAGCAGTTCAGCTGCTTCGCAGAATACCATGCCTGCCGTCGCCCCTTGCTCGAGCGGACGCACCGGCGCGGTGCGGACGCGTCACGCCGCCGTCCAGGCGTGTCACCGTCGCGTGTGGACGTGTCCGCGGGTTGTGCCGGCCCGCCACCGATCCGTGCGGACGTGCCACCGAAGCGTTGGGCCGCGGCACCGACCCGTCCGTCTCGTGCGTCGCATCTGTGCGGCCGCGTCAGCGTGCGGTGGGGGCGTGTCAGCACGCCGTGGGGGCGTGTCACGACGCCGTGGCACCGTGTCACCGCCGCGTGTCGGCGTGTCACTTTTTTATCAGCCGTATCTTGTTGCGCGTAAATGACTTATTTCGTAGAAGAACACGGCTTTTTCGCACGCGCACACGACGACATCGAGACGTGACGCGGCCACATCGTGCGCAGACGCGCCATTGTCGGCCTGGGACGCGGCCCGAACAGCGCGCGAGCGCTCGACTTTCACACCCTGCTGCTGGGCTTTCGCTTCGCGACGGCCGCTGTTTCTAAGTAACCCACATTTAACAGCACCGATACGACAGCGAAACCTCTGGTCGCTACTGTCATGTCATCACATGCTCAAGCACAGGGTGCTCATCGTCGAAGACGAACAGGATATCGCCGGGCTCATCAAGCACACCCTGGAGCGCAGCGCGGGCGCCGAGGCGGAAATCGTCGGCAGCGGCGATGCGGCCCTGAAAGCCGTATCGGCTCGACCGCCGGACCTGATTATTCTCGACCTCAATCTTCCGGTGTTGGGCGGACTCGAAGTGTGTCGCCTGTTGCGCGCGCGCTCTGATGCGCGGCACCTGCCGATCATCATGCTCACGGCCAAGTCGAGCGAGAGCGATCGCGTGGCCGGGCTCGAGCTAGGCGCCGACGACTACGTCACCAAGCCATTCAGCCTGCGCGAACTGAGCGCGCGCGTGCGCGCGGTGCTGCGACGCTCGACGCGGGTGGATGAACGGCCCGCTCCCGGCTATCAAGGCGATCACCTCGTGGCAGATTTCGACGCGGTGTCGGTGGCGGTGGACGGCGAGGCCATCAGGCTGACACGGCGCGAGTTCGAACTGCTCCGGTATCTGGTGCAGAACAAGAACCGCGTCGTGTCGCGCGATCGGCTCCTCGAACGGGTGTGGGGCTACGACCGGCTGGTCGAAACCCGCTCGGTGGACGTGCACGTCGGCCGCCTGCGCAGCAAACTGGGCGGCGCCGGCCGCCAGATCGAAACCGTGGTCGGACTGGGGTATCGGTTCATCGACTAGGCGCGGAGGTGGTCCGCCTGCCACTGCTTCACCGCCTGCTTGATCGCCTTCGGCGCGGTCACCTTGCCGTCCAGAACATCGCGGACCAGCTCGGGAAGTTCCTCGTCGCTGGCAAACCGGATCGCCACGAGCTGCTTCACGGACAGACCCGCCGCGCGTCCGGCGAGTTCGGCGGGGAGCACCTCGCGCATCCGGAGTCGGCATTCGAGCCGGATCACGCGATCCTGCACCGTCAGCACCTGACCGCGGAGCGACAAGGCGACGATGAATAACGCGACCGCCACCAGCAGCGTCATGACACTGCTTCCAGTGACGCCCTGAAAGAGCAGATATCCGGACCACGCGACGTTGGCCAGCAGCACGAGCAATCCGCCAATGTATTGCGGCACGACGCGGGTGTGATTCTGGAAGTTCTGTTCGGCCATCTCATGCACTCCTTGTTACCGATAATTTACATGCCCCGCCCGGTGGCCGGGGGAGAATCGCTGCTCACCCGCCCAGACTGGATGCCCGCCATGTTCCACGTGAGTCTCTGCCAGGCCAACCACGTAAGACGCTATTCCGTCGCCGCCGTTGCACCGTCGGGCTGGGAAGTGATGCTCGAGGAAGATTCGAGTGTCTGCCGCCGCGATCGCTACACCGATTGGCATAGGGTCGAGCGAGCGGTGGCGATCCTTGAACTGGAAGTGGAGCAGCTTCGATCGCGCGGCTGGCGCGTCGTGCCGATCGAGAGCTAGGGACAGAAAGACCGGACGGGACGGAGACAGGGATGGCGACGCGGACGGGACCGTCGGTTCCGTGTGCGACGGTCAGGGCTTGCGAATGGCACCGAGAATCGTCGTGGTCATGAACCAGCGAATGACGCCAGCGCTGGCCGGAGGGATGGTCTTGACGTCGATGCGGCACATGGCGCCCTTCTTGAACTCGAGCGCCTGCCGCAGGCCCCCAAGCCGCGCGGCCATTTCTCCGAGGTCCGGCTCGTGACCGACGATCGCCACACATCCGCGTTTCGATTGCTTGTCGAGATCTTCGAGGAACGCCTGGAACGATCCATTGGGTGTGAGTGATTCGACAGACACAATCGACGGCCGATCCTCAAACGCCGAGGCGACGATCTCTGCCGTCTGCCGTGTCCGCACGAACGGGCTGGTCATCACCACATCGAGCGCCACACCGAGGCGCACGAGTCCGCGTGCCGCCTTCCGCATCCGCTCGATTCCGTCGTCGGTGAGTGGTCGCTTCGAGTCGTCGGGCCAGGCGATGCCGCGCTCCTCGGCCACGGCGTGTCGTATGAGGTACAGCTTGTGGACAGCCACGAGATCAGCTCGCCTTCCGCCTGGCGGATGCCTGAGCCGAATGCCTGGCCCCCAGTCGATCGCCCGCCGTCCGGAGCGCTTCCCGTTCTCTCACATACTTGCCGTGCAGCCGGCGCGCACGATGCTCGAGGGCCACGGTCAGGTCGTCGAGTTCCTGCCACACCTTCAGTTCCGGCGGCAGCAACGCCCCCTGCAACCGGCGCAGGTGGCTGACCAGCCGCTCGGTGTCGCGCAACCGGTCGAGCACCTCGCTCATGCGCTCGAGCGTCTTTACATCGCCAGCGTGGACAGGCCCCGCCACGTCGGCCAGCACATCGACACCGCCAAGCAGCCGGCGCGTCGCGCGACGGAGCGGCCCGAGGCGTCCGGGCACATAGACAGAACCGGCCTCGTTCAGCGCACGCTTCATGTCGAGCGCGCGCCGCGCGGCGCGCGCCTTGACCGCCCATCGACGGGCGCGCAGCGCCGCCGCCGTCTCACGGGTACCAATGAGCTGATCGGCCATGTACCCGAGACGGTCGAGCACCTTGTGCAGATGCGTGGTGGTCTTCTTGGCGATGATACCCAGATCGAGTTTGCTGCGACGCCGACGGAGCTCGTTCTTGAGACGGGCTTCGGCCTGCCGCACGCGGCGATCGCTGAGCGTCGCATCGGCGGCCGAGGCCAGCAGCGCGTCAATGCGTTCCACCGGGCGCAGGCGGCGCGCGGTCTTCAACAGCCGCGCATCGAGCTTCCGGACCGCGTCGGCTTCGAGATTCAGCACCGGCAGTGCCTCCCGCAACCCACGAATGGCCTGTCGAAGCGCCGCCACGGCGGTCAGATCGCCGCGATTGAGGCGCTTGAGCGCCACGCCGACGGCGCCGAGGCGGTTGTGCAGGAGTTCGGAACGAGTGGTGGAGGTCGAGGGGCGCATGGCAGCCGAAACCCCGATTATAGTGGTGCCACTCGTTGACTCTCAATAGGCTCTAGGGCGGACCCCACTGATGCGACTTGCAGCCATCGACATTGGCACCAATTCCGTTCACATGATCGTCGTTCAGGTGCGGCCGGACCTGTCCTTTGAAATGATTGACCGGGAAAAGGAAATGGTCCGGCTCGGCGCCGGCGGCCTCGACGGCCGGGCCCTGACGGACGAATCGATGAGCGCCGCCCTCCAGGTGCTCTCAAAGTTCAAGCGGC
>CADEEX010000169.1 GCA_902826465.1 uncultured Acidobacteriota bacterium | reverse complement strand
GTGACTTCCGGCGAAACCCGCGGCACCGGTCACGAGGGTGAGAGGCGTCATCGACAAGGTCCTCAGCGCGGCACGCCGTTCAGGCCGCCGCTGAACGGAGAGAAGTTTCCGAGGCCGGCGAGCGTGAACGACAGGAAGAAGCGGTTGTCTGCCGGGATGACGTACGACGGCAGCCCGGCGAAGCTGTAGCGTTGATATTCAAAGGCCAGGCCGCAGCACTGTGCGTTGTAGAACCCGGACAGTCGCTGCTGCGTCATCGTTGACCGCAACACGTCGTAGTTGATCGTGGTATTGAGACCGTACTTGTTGTCTCGGGTCTTCACGTTGGCGCTCAGATTCAGGTAGTGATCGAGGGTGTCGCGGTTGTTGTAGCCATCGAGGTCGGCGATGAAGAACTTGTGACTCCAGCCGATCGAGGTCTGGAAGTTCTGCGCCCAGTTGTAATTGGCGTTCGCCGACAACGTCTTCAGCTTCTTCGATCGGCTGTCGATTTCGCCGCGGAGTGTACCGTTGATGGCCGGCGTCGGCGTGACGCGAAGGTTGGTGGAGATCGGTGAAAAGTTGCTGGAAGCACCGCCGGCAAAGCCGGTGGTATAGCGCGGATCGAAAAGCGACTGGTCCTTGTTGCTGTAGTAGGTCTGCGTCACTTCGAGTGCGACGATTTCCTGAGCCGTGCTGGTTTGACCAATCCGGCGCTTCGCATAGAGGCGGTTGTTCAATCCGTACGAGAGCTGCGTCGTGTCGCCGTAGGCCGAGTCGACGCTGTCGAACTGCACGATCTGCGCGCGGTTGGCGATGGCAGTGGTCCGCTGCAGCGTGACAAAGGGCTCGACCGAGTGCTTGAACCGCTCGGCGTAGCCATTCTCCGGTGTGTCCCAGATACGGGTGAACACCGGACCCACGGCCTGCGCCATGGCCGTCCCGTACCCGCGGTGCAGGTTGTCGTCGACAAGAACTGTCGTCGGTGTTCCCTCTTCCGTCGTCGCCTGCTGCAGCGAGCGCGTGTAGTAGGTTTCCCGCCACATTGCACTGGTGTTCACGGTGAACCACTGCCACTTCTTGAAGGGGTAGCGAATCTGCGGCGTGAAGTCGAGCCGGCCAAACGACTGTTCGCTGGTGACGACATCGTTCTCACGACTCTCGCGATCGAGGTTCGCGAACTCGACGGCCGCGCCGAAATAGACCGGCGAATTGCCGGTCAGCGCGCGTTCGCTGCGCGAGAAATTGATCTTGGGCGTCGTACCCGCCACCTGGGAACTGGTTTGCCCGGTGAAAAATTCGTTCCGATAGTAGGTGCCGTTCAGCGAGTACGACCGCCAGGCACCGACCACATTGGCCCCGTAAGTGCGGCTGTTGACACCGGCCGTGTTGAGGCTGGTATTCAGCGTCTGGTTGGTCTGCAGGCTTGAGAAGTAGTCGATGTTGGCGCGCGCCAGCAGTCGTCCCGGCAGCGGTTGATTCGCCGTGCCCCTGATCCAGTAGCTCTTCGCGGCAGCCTTCGTCGCCGTGCCGCTTCCCGTGTCGTACGTGGTTTCACGCTCCACCAGACGATATGCCGTGATGTTGCCGTCAGTGCCGCCTCCCATGTTGTAGCGATACTCGGCACCACCGCCGCCGCCGGTCTTCGAGTAGTAGTCGTAGAGGAGCGTCGCGTCGTGGCTGCGGTTAATGGCCCAGAAGAACTGGTTGTGAATGGTATGACCGCGCAGAGAACTCTTGCCATACGTCGGCAGCAGGAATCCGGTGGCGCGTCCATCTTCCTTGGTCGGGAAGTACATGATCGGCAGGTAGAGCATTGGCACGCCCTTGACCTTGAAGATCGCGTCGCGCAACAGGGTGTAGTGATCGATGTTCAGTACCAGCGTGTCGGCGGTCAGGTCCCAGCGCGGTGTCGGCTGGACGCAGGTGCTGAAGCCGCCGTTGGTGATCCGGTATTTCTTCTCGCCTTGCTTTTCGACCGTTTCACCGAAGAAGTAGACGTCGGTGTCCTGCCCGGACATCGTCGGCACAGCGATTCCCGCGACCGGCGATGACTGCCGCGGCGGCTGCACCGTCGCGATGCCGCTGGCGCGGTGAAACGTGCCCAACGACGTTCTGGTGTTGAACTCCGCCGTGTCCGCGGCGATGCGACTGTTGGCCTGTGTCAGCACGACGTTGCCCCGAGCGATCACCAGGTCCCGATCTCTGAAGAACTCGACCTCGTCGGCGTAGAGCTTGGTGTCGCCGCGCTCCAGTTCAACCGACCCCCGCAGAATGCCGTGATTCTCTTCGAGCTGTTCCTGCCGAAATGCCCGGACATCGTAGCCGGCGATGCTGATGCTGAACTGCGCGGCCACCGGTGACGCTGCCGAAAGCCCGGCTGTGACGGCTAGCGCAAGACGCAGAACTCGACGCATGAAATTCCGGGGAACGATCGTCGAGGGTATCACGAGGGCACCAGCGCCTTCATCACGTCGCCAAGTAGGAAGATCGAGCCGGCGACAACGATGTCAGGCCCGAAACGCCAGGCCGCGTCGAGCGCCGCGGCGGGCTCCTGCTCAATCACAATCGGAATATCGCCGAGTGTCAGTCTGGCGACTTCAGCGAGTGCCGCCGGTTCGTTCGAGCGCGGATGTGAGGCGCGAGTCAGAACGACCGCGCTGACATGCCCCGCCAAAGCCTCGAGCATGCCCCCGGCATCCTTGTCCTTCATGGCGGCGAAGACCAGCGGACGGGGTCCCTCGTCATCGAGATAGTCGGCGAGCGTGCGGGCGCCGTCCGGGTTGTGCGCGGCATCGAGCAGCGCGGTCCGGTGACGCCCGACCGCGATGGTCTGCAGCCGCCCGGGCCACGACACTGAGCCGAGTCCCTGTCGAACCGCGTGGCCATCGACGGTCAGGCCCTGGTGATCGACCGTCTCCACCAGACGTGTCGCGACGACGGCGTTGCTGATCTGGTGCTGGCCTGATAGCGCGACATCAATCGCACCGTAGTCGGCCTGCGGTGTGCGAAGTCGCACGCGCTGCGGCGCGCGATGACCGGCGGAGAGCGCGTCCACGGCAACGCCGTCGTGGGCGCGAACGACCGGCGCACCGCGTTCGGCCGCGACCCGATCGATGACCGCCGCCGCTTCGGGTGGCACGATGCCGACCACGACCGGCACCCCTGGCTTGATGATGCCTGCTTTCTCCGCCGCGATGGCCGTCAGCGTCGAACCGAGGTACTGCTGGTGGTCGAAGCCGATGGACGTGATCGCCGTCGCCATGGGTGATAGGACGTTGGTGGAGTCGAGGCGGCCGCCGAGCCCGACTTCGCACACCGCCACCTCGACGTGCTGGCGGCGGAACAGGACGAACGCCGTCGCCGTGGTGACCTCGAAGAACGTGGGGTGTGCTTCGAGGCGGCCCTGCTGTACCAGAGACTCGACCACATCGATCACCTCGCTCACAGCGATCTTCAGATCGGTTTCTGTCACGGCGTGTCCGTTCACGGCGAAGCGCTCGGTCAGGTCCACCAGGTGCGGTGACGTGAATCGCCCTGTGCGATAGCCGGCGGCGCGGAGCATCGACTCCGTCATGGCGCTGACCGAGCCCTTGCCATTGGTCCCGGCAATATGAACCGCCCGGAAGCTGTGGTGGGGAGCGTGCAGCGCTTCGACGATGGCCGAAATATTGTCGAGGCCGAACTTGATCCCGAACTGTTCGAGGTTGAAGAGATAGCGGAACGGATCGGTCGTCACGAGCCGGCGGTCACGAACCCTGGGCGGCGGGTTCTGGCTGCGACACCGGGAGACTCCGTACCACGATCGGCGGCCCCACGCGCGTCGCGCCCATGAACACGAGCGCGTTGGCGATGACCGCCTTCATCTCCCGTCGATCGACAATCAGATCGATCATGCCTTTTTCGAGCAGGAATTCGGAACGCTGAAAGCCTTCCGGCAACTTCTGCCTGATGGTCTGTTCGATGACACGCGGACCGGCGAATCCAATCTGCGCCTTGGGCTCGGCGATGTGCAGGTCGCCGAGCATCGCGAAGCTGGCGGTGACGCCGCCAGTTGTGGGATCGGTGAGGACCGCGATGTAGGGGAGCCGCGCGCGGTCGAGACGCGCCAGCGCGCCTGAGATCTTGGCCATCTGCATCAGTGACAATGCGCCTTCCATCATCCTGGCCCCACCGGAGCAGCAGACGATGATGACCGGGCACCGCTCGACGATGGCGCGCTCGATCGCTCTGGTGATCTTCTCGCCGACGACGACGCCCATGCTGCCGCCGATGAAGCCATATTCCTGGGCGGCAATGACGGTCGGGATGTTGTCGAGCAATCCCGAGCCGACAATGACCGCATCTTTGCCGCCGTTGGCGGCCTGGCCCGCCTTCAGACGCGAGATATACGACTTGGTGTCGGTAAAGCGCAACGGATCGGTGGAGACCAGGTCCGGATCGTGTTCCGTCCATTCGCCATCATCGAACAGCAGGCGAAGCCGTTCGCTGGCATTGATGCGAAAGTGATGCGCGCACTTGGGGCAGACGTTCTGGTTGGCGGAGAGATCCTTGTTATAGATCGCTTGCGAGCAGCCCGGACACTTGACCCAGAGCCCTTCGGGCACACGACTCGGCTTGTCTGAGGCCGTCGGTCGAGGTGTGCGCGTCTTCTTGAACCACGCCATGCGTGCTCAGCTTACCACCCACACCGGCGCATGCGCTGTCGGGTTCGTCGAGTGGGGGCACTCGGCCGTGTCATTTCGTTCGTGGCACGTAATAGCGGGTACCAGCGCTCATCTGTTCGACCTGTCTGATGAGGTCGTCCAGTGCTTCGTCGCTGATCTCGGTGCCGAACTCGGACGTCTCGACGACGAGCAGCGGCGTTGCGTCGTAGTGGAAGAAGAAGTGGTGGTAGGCCTCGTTCAGTTCTTTCACGTAGTCGGGGTCGGGATCGAAGCCGGCGTGTTCCGGGTCGCTGCGTCTGGCCTTGAGTCGGCGCTGCAGGACGTCGGTCGGCGACTGCAGGTAAATCACCAGGTCGGGTGGGGGGACGTCGCGCGCCAGAAGATCGTAGAGGCGTTGATAAATGAACAGCTCGTTGTCGTCGAGGTTCAGATACGCAAAGATCTTGTCCTTGTCGAACAGGTAGTCAGCGATGGTGATGTGGCTGAAGAGATCGGCCTGCTGCAGTGTTGTCTGCTGACGGTGACGGTTGAGCAGGTAGAACAGTTGGGCCTGAAGCGCGGCGCCCGGTCGATCGCTGTAGAAGTCGGCGAGAAATGGATTCTCGGATTCTTCGAGCACGATGGTGGCGTCGAGCCGCGTGCCGAGACGTTCCGCGAGGAGAGTCTTGCCGGCGCCGATGGGACCTTCGACCGCGATGTAGCGGAACTGCAAGACGCCCGATGATATCATCGCGCCGTGACGCGTTCGACGATTGCTGTCGTGCTCGCGCTCGCCTCGTCCGCGTGCGCCAGCGCACCTGTAGCGCCGCCTCCACCGCCAGCGCCGCTCACGTTTCAACAGAAGCTCGCCGCCATCGTGCGGCTCGAAGATCAGCGTGCCCTGCGCGACGCGGCGTCAGTGCTGCCGTCGCCGCCCAGCCTGCCGGTGCGCGGCAAGGCGACGCCGCCACTGCCGTCGCCACCGCCGCCTCCCGACCTCACGCGCTTTCTTTCAGACGCGGAAGGCCGCGTCCGCCGTCGCGCCGCGCTTGCCATCGGTCGTGTCGGCCGGGCCGACGGCGTCGTCCCCTTGACGGCGCTGCTGAAGGACTCCGAAGTTGAAGTGAGGCAGATGGCTGCGTTCGCCATCGGCTTGATCGGCGATACGAGTGGCGTGGCGCCGCTCGTTGCCGCGCTGGCAGACCGTTCGCCGCTCGTGCAGGGCAGCGCTGCCGAAGCGCTCGGCCTGATCGGCGACGCCAAGGCCGTGGCGCCGCTCGCGCAGATGGCCGCAGAACTTCTGAGCAGCGGCGCGTTGTCGCCAGTGCCGGACGATGCGGCTGATGTGGTGCGCGACACGCCGGCCGCGGCCTACCGGTTGGCCATTTACGCGCTCGTGAGGCTGAAGGCGTACGAGGCGCTGGCGTCGGTGACGCTTGATGGGGCCGGGCAGCCGCGTGTGGCGTGGTGGCCGATCGCCTATGCGCTGCAGCGGCTCGAGGATCCGCGTGCCTTGCCCGCGCTGCTGACGCTGGCGCGCGATGGCCATCCGTATACGAGGGCGTTCGCCGCCAAGGGGCTCGGGGCGATGAAGGACCCATCGGCGGTCGCGCCGCTCATGGCGCTGGTGTCGGCGCCGGAGAGCACAGTGGCGATCGAGGCAGTCCGTGCGCTCGGTCGGCTGCGCGACAGTCGCGCCGCGCCGGTGCTGCGTCGCCTGCTGCAGACGCGCGGTGTGGACCCGCACCTGCGCCTCGACGTCGTCAGCGTGATTGGTGCGGTCGGGGGCGAAGGCGTCGCCGACGCCTTGATCGATGTGCTGGGTGATCCGGCGCCTTCGATCCGCGCCGCCGCGATCCGCTCGCTCGCGCAGCTCGACGCCGAAGGCTTCATGACGATCCTTTCGGGGCTCGATGTCGATACCGATTGGAGCGTGCGGGCCGCATTGGCGTCGGCGCTGGCGACGTTGCCGAACGATGCCGGCTTGCCGCGGCTGCGGCTGATGCTCGATGACACCGACGCGCGCGTCGTGCCGTCGGTGCTGACCGCGCTCGCCAGGTTGAAGCCGCCCGATGCCGGGGCGATCATGCTGACCCGTCTGCAGTCGCCCGATGCGGTCATTCGATCGGCCGCGGCGCAGGCGCTCGCCGAGTTGAAGCCGGCCAACGCCGTTCCCGCTCTGACGGATGCCTATGTCTTCGGCCAGAACGACACCACCTACGTCGCGCGGGCGTCGGCGCTGACTGCACTGACGGCGTACGGCGCGGCGTCTGCCGTGCCAACACTGACCAGCGCCCTTGAGGACAAGGACTGGGCAGTGCGCGTACGTGCCGCGGCCTTGCTGAAGACGCTCGACCCGGCGAGCACGGCCGGTGGGCGGTTAGGGTTGGCGCCGGCGAGAGACACAGCCGCCTACACGCGGGCGAGCGTCATCGACCCGCCGTTCTCGACCGAAGCGTTCATCGAGACCGACCGCGGCACCATTCATCTCGAACTGGCCGTGCTCGACGCGCCGCTGACGGTCGCGAACTTCGTGGCGCTGGCCCGTCAGGGATTCTTCGAGGGCACCAGGATTCATCGTGTGGTGCCGAACTTCGTCGTGCAGGCCGGCGATCCCCGCGGCGATGGCGAAGGCACGCCAGGCTATTCGATTCGCGACGAACTCAATCAGCGCCCGTACCTGCGCGGTACCGTCGGGATGGCACTCGACTGGGAAGATACCGGCGGCAGTCAGTTCTTCATCACCCACACGCCGCAGCCGCACCTCGATGCGCGCTACACCGTGTTTGGACGAGTCCTGGCCGGGATGGACGTGGTGGACCAGATTCAGCAGTGGGATGTCATCCGCCGCGTCAGAATCTGGGATGGCGCGACGAACTGAAGACGAGGTCTGAAAATTGAAAAGGGGGCGACAGCCGCCCCCTTTTTTTCTTGAAGCCGGAAGCTTAACGCTTCTTGCCGGCCTTCTTCTTTCCGCCCTTGGCTTTCTTTGCCATGATGATTATCCCCCCCTTCAATTGGGTTGTGACTTGCGCGAGCGCCGCGATCACCGACGCTGTGGCTGCCGCCTGGCACGCTCACCCGATAACCGCCGCCCGTCGCTTTTTGGCATCTTCCGCGCCGCTCCTAAAGGTCCAGGTGCGAAAGAGCAAGACTGTTTCCAGTCTCACTAGGGATGGCCTGAGTTCACCACCCTCATACCAGATGTAGATTATGGATGAGAAACACAGGTTGTCAAGCACAAAACAATCTAAATTGTCAAAAATTTCAAATTTATCGCGCGGCTGATCGCAGACGTGATCGCAACGCGCGCGCGTGCGATCGAATTGACTGCGGATCATCACGCGGCGCGAGCGCAATGGCCTGATCGATCGCCGTGATCGCCCGCGCGCGATCGCCGAGGTGATCGTAGGCGCGCGCCGCGATGAGATGCGCGGCCGCGATCGCGCCGTAGGGCGCCGCGCTCTGCGCGGTCACGACCGGTGAGACGACCGTGATCGCGTGCGCGTCTTCGCCGGCATCGAGCAGCGTCGCCGCCAGGCCAAGACGCGCGCGCGCGTCGGCGGCACGCGCGCCTTCAACCTGTCCTGCCTCGGCGCGCGTCAATAGCGTCTGCCACGCGTGACGTGCGGCGGCGTCGTCGTGGCGATAGCGCTCTTCGACTTCGGCGATACGTTCGAGGAACAACGGATTGTCCGGGTATCGAGCGTCGAGGCTGCGCAGCAGTTCGAGCGCACGCGCGGTGTCGTGCTCGTACCAGAGGTAAACGTAGTGCATCTGGTAGTCGGCCTCGCCCGCGAGCAATACGCCGTGCGCGCGGGCCTGCGCCATCTCGCGCAATCCCTGTGTGCGGTCGCCGCCGGGCATCAGCAGGAGAAATCGCAGGAACTTGAGTGCCGTCGGGGCCACGTCCGCGTAGTAGTGATAGAGCCCGATCCCGAAATACGCGTCGTGCATGTCGGGATCAAGCGCCACGGCGTGCTCCAATGCCTGCTTGATTTTGAG
>CADEEX010000168.1:4002-8692 GCA_902826465.1 uncultured Acidobacteriota bacterium | reverse complement strand
TCCTGCTGACCGGCGAGTCGGGCACCGGCAAGGGACTGGTCGCGCAGGCCGTGCATTTCCATTCGCTGCGTCGCGACAAGCCCATGGTGTCGCTCAACTGCGGCGCGATGCCCGAGACGCTGCTCGAGTCGGAACTGTTCGGGCACATGCGTGGCGCCTTCACCGGTGCCGACAGCAACAAGAAGGGGCTGCTCGAAGTCGCCGAGAAGGGGACGATTTTTCTCGACGAGATCGGCGAGATGAGCCCGGTGATGCAGGTCAAGCTGCTGCGGGTGCTGCAGGAGCGGCGCTTCCGCCGCGTCGGCGGACTTGAAGAACTGCAGGCGGATATCCGCGTCATTGCCGCCACCAACGTTGACCTGACGAAGGCGGTCGCGGAAGGACGATTCCGCGAAGACCTGTTCTACCGGATCAACGTGATTCCGATTGCGCTGCCGCCGCTGCGCGATCGGCGCGAAGACATCCCGATGCTGGCGGAGCACTTCCTGGCCAAGTATTCCGAGCAGATGGAAAAGCCAATGGCCGGCATTTCGCGCCAGGCGATGGACTGCCTGATGCGCCACGAGTGGCCGGGCAACATCCGCGAACTCGAGAACGCGCTCGAACGCGCGGTCGCGCTCGAGGCGACGCCAACGGTGCTGGCCGAGAGCCTGCCCTCATCAGTGCGTGGTGCCAGTGGTCCGCGCAGCCATGGCGGGCAGGGCGCCGCCGATCTGCCCGAGGCCGGCTTCGATCTCGAAGCGCACGTGAAAGACATTGAACGCGGCTACATTGCGGAAGCGCTGCAGCGCGCGAACGGCGTGCAGGTGCGCGCCGCCGAACTGCTCGGCATGAGCTTCCGCTCGTTTCGCTATTACGTGAAGAAATACAACCTGCGTTGACGCGATTGACAATCTTCGTCGCTCGCGATCGACAGGAAGTGTCAACGCGGAGGCGACGAGGTCGGGCCGAAAAGTCGCCGGACTTGACAAGTGGCGCTGAGAGAGTAGGTTAGAGGGTGAAAGGCGGACAGAGCGAGGTTGGCACCGCGGTTGCTCTATAGGAAGACAACGCAACCCCCCAGACGGTGGCGTAGACAGCAACCAGGTTCCCGTTTAGGAGTAGAGAAATCATGAAGATGCGCGACGCCAAAGGTTTCACCCTCATCGAGCTGCTGATCGTGGTCGCGATCATCGGTATCATCGCCGCGATTGCCGTCCCCGGTCTCCTTCGCGCCCGCATGTCGGGTAACGAAGCGTCCGCTATCGGATCGCTCCGCGCCATCAACTCGGCGCAGTCCACGTTCTCGTCGAGCTGCGGCGCGAACGGCTACGCCAGCACGCTCGTCGCTCTGGCGACGCCGCCGGTTGGCAGCCCCGCCGGCGCGGCCGGGTTCATTTCGCCGGATCTGCGTCTCGATCCGTCGGTGAAGAGCGGCTATTCCGTCAGCATGGTGGCCACCGGCGCGGCGCCGATTGCGCTGCAGGCGGCAACCTGCAACAACGTCGCGAACGCGATGCCGGCCTACTACGCCCTGGCGACGCCGGTCACGGTGGGCAGCACCGGTCAGCGTTCGTTCGGCACCGACGTCCGCGGCACCATCTTCTTCAAGAACGACGGTGTGGCGCTCGCGGCCGACCTGACCGACGGCGCGCCGCTGCAGTAAGCCGACGCCGCTCCCTGGATGCGACCCTGGAGGGTCGCCTCACAGAGGAAACGCAGACAGCAACGGAAGGCCGCGCGGCGGCCTTCCGTTCTTTTTTTGGCCCGAAAGCCGGGCCTGCCGTATAGTCAAACGTCTATGAGCAAGCGCGCGGCGTACGTCGCTCTGGCCTGTGCGGTGGTCGGTTTCGGTGTCTCCGCCGCCGCTGGCTGGGTGCACTATCGGATACTGCACGATCCGACCTACACCAGCTTCTGCGACGTCAACGCGACGATCAGCTGCACCCAGGTCTATTCGAGCCGCTTCGGGATATTCCGAGGCATTCCGGTGGCGATCTTCGGCGCGATCTGGTTTGCGTTCGCCACCCTGCTCTCGATCGCCTGGATCACGGCGCGGCCCGCGGTGGCCGAAAGCGTGCCCGGGTATCTGTTCGCCGGGTCGACGCTGGCGCTGGCGGTGGTGCTGTATCTCGGCTACGCCTCGTTCGTGCTGCTCAAGCTGGTCTGTCCGCTCTGCGTCGCCACCTATGCGGCGACGATCGGCCTTTTTCTCGTCTCCGGCGCTGCGGCGTCGCTGCCGATGCTGGCGTTGCCGCGGCGCGCCGCACAGGACTTAAAACTGATGATTGCCACTCCGATTGCACTGGTGCTTGCGCTCATCTGGGCCGGCGGTTCGGTCTCCACCCTGGCCTTCTTCCCTCGCGAATCAAGCGTGGTCACGGCGAACGCCCCGATTCCCGAGCCTGGCGGAGAGCAGCGGAGCGAACTCGAGCGCTTTATGGACACGGCGCCTCGGGTGCCGATGGCCGTCGCGAACGAAGGCGCCAAGGTGCTGATTGTGAAGTTCGCTGATTACCAGTGCCCGGCCTGTGGCCAGGCCTACACGGCCTATAAGCCGATTCTGGCCAAGTACGCCGTCTCGAACCCGATGGCCGTGCGCCTGGTGCACAAGGACTATCCGCTGAACATGGCGTGCAACAACACCATGCGGACGGCCCTGCACACGGCCGCCTGCGAGGCGGCGGTTGCCGTGCGGCTGGCGCGCGCCAACAACAAGGGCGAACAACTGGAAGAGTGGTTCTACACCCACCAGCAGGAGATGACGCCCGAGAGCGTCAAGCAGAAGGCGCGCGAGATTGGCGGCGTCACCGACTTCGACGCCAAGTACGCCGCCACGCTCGAACTGGTCAAGGGCGACATCGCGCTCGGCAACAGCCTGAAGGTGTCGCAAACTCCCACGTTCTTCATCAATGGCGTCAAGGTTGATGGCGCCTGGGCGCCTCAGTTCTTCGATCAGGCCATCGCCTACGAACTGAAGCGCGCCCAGTAGGCGCGCACACCATGCCGGCGCTCGCAACCTTTGAGCTGACAAAGGAATATGCCGTCGGCTTCTGGCGCAAGACACCGTACCGCGCGCTCGATAACCTGAGCCTGCAGGTTGAGGCCGGTGAGGTCTTCGGGTTTCTCGGGCCGAACGGCGCCGGCAAAACCACCACGCTGAAGCTGCTCATGCAGCTGGTGTTTCCCACATCCGGCCGTGCCGAAATCCTTGGCCGTCCCGCTGGCGACCTCGGCGTCCGCCGCCGCATCGGCTACCTGCCTGAGAACCCCTACTTCTACGACAACCTCACGGCTGAGGAACTGTTGTCGTACTTCGCCGGTCTGTTCGGCTATTCGGCGGCGGACTGCCGCGTCCGCGTCACCCGCCTGTTAGACGAGGTCGGCGTGGGCGCTGAACGGCGCCTGCAGCTGCGGAAGTTCTCGAAAGGCATGCTGCAGCGTGTCGGCATTGCCCAGGCGCTCATCAACGACCCTGAACTGGTGATTCTCGACGAGCCGATGTCCGGCCTCGACCCGCTGGGCCGCCGCGATGTGCGCAAGTTGATCCTGAAGCTGCGCGACCGCGGCTGCACCGTGTTTTTCAGCTCGCACGTGCTGAGCGACGCCGAAGCGCTCTGCAGCCGCGTGGCCATTCTCGCCAAGGGACGCCTGATGACCGCGGGACGGCTGGATGAACTGCTGCACTTCCAGGCCCGTGGCTGGGAGCTGGTCGCAGCTGGCGTCAGCGATCCGCTGTTGCAGAGCCTGTCGGCGCAGGCGATCCGCGTCGTCCCGCTGGGTGCGGGGCGCTACACCTTCGACCTGCCGCTCGACCCGCCGCCCGATCGCCTGCTCGCGCAGATTTCGTCGGCCGGCGCGGAGCTGGTGTCGCTCAATCCGCTGCGCGACACGCTCGAAGATCTGTTCGTGCAGCAGGTGACGAATCCCGACGTCGTGGCGCGCGATCGCGGCCTGGGCGCGCCCGGTGCTGGAGCGGCGCGATGAGAGCCGTGGCCCTCATTGCCCGCAGCGTGTTCCGCGAGTCGGTGCGCGACAAGGTGCTCTACAACCTGGTGGCGTTTGCGGTCATCCTGATTGGTGCCTCGTTCCTGATCGGTCGGATGTCGGCGGGACAGGACGTGAAGATCATCAAGGACCTCGGCCTCGCGGCCACCTCGGTGTTCGGCCTGTTCATCGCCGTCTTCATCGGCATCGGACTGGTGTCGAAGGAGGTCGAGCGGCGGAGTATCTACAGCCTGCTGGCCAAGCCGATCGAGCGCTATCAGCTGGTGCTCGGCAAGTACGCGGGACTGCTGCTGACGCTGGCCATTAACGTCGCCTGCATGGCCATCGCCTTGTATGCGGTCCTGGCCTACATCCTGTGGACCGCCGAACCGGTGGAACTGATGGCCTGGGAGCGTCCCGCGCTCGACCCGTGGCTCCTCTACGGGTTCCTGCTGATTTACGTCGAGCTTGCGGTGGTCACCGCGGTCGCACTGTTCTTCTCGACGTTTTCGACGCCGATGCTCTCGGCGGCGCTCACCTTCGGCTTCTTCGTCGCCGGCCGGTTCAGTGGCGACCTCCGCAACTTCAACCAGGTGGTTGATTCCCCGGCGGCCTCCGCCCTGACGCAGGCGGTCTACTGGGTGCTGCCCAATTTCGCCACCTTTGACGTGCGGTCGCAGGTGGTGCACGGCCAGGCGATTGCCGCCGGCAACGTCGCCTATGC
>CADEEX010000168.1:0-3992 GCA_902826465.1 uncultured Acidobacteriota bacterium | reverse complement strand
GGCGCGCTCTACGCTGGGGCACTCGTGGTCGCGGGCATGGCCATCTTTTCGCGGCGCGACTTCCAGTAGGCCGTATGGGACGCTTCCGCACGCCCCTCGCCGCCAGCGTCGCCATCGTGCTGCTGGCGTCTGCCGCCGGGGTCGAGGCGATGCGCGAGTCGCGCTATCCGCCGCCCCCGCCCGGCCCGCCGGCGATGTACTTGACCTCCGGTTCATTCGTGCGCCGGCTGGCGCTCGGCTACAACGCGTTCGTCGCCGACATCTACTGGATTCGGACCGCCCTTGACTACGGCGATCTGAAGCTCAGGCTGGCCCGGAAGGAGGCAGGCGTCACGCCGACAAACAACCCGGCAGATGTTCCGGCGGAGTACGCGCTGCTGTATCCGCTGCTCGACGTCACGACGTCGCTCGACCCGCGGTTCAACGTTGCCTATCGGTTCGGCGCAATTTTTCTCGCCGAGGCATATCCCGGCGGGCCGGGGCGTCCGGACCTGGCGATTGCGCTCCTCGAAAAGGGATTGGTCGATCGGCCCGATAAGTGGGAGTACATGCAGGACATCGGGTTCGTCCACTACTGGTGGCGCCGCGACTACAAGGCGGCCGCGGAGTGGTTTGCGCGCGCCAGCCAGGTTGAGGGGGCGCCCTGGTTCCTGAAGTCGCTGGCCGCGACCACGTTGGCCGCCGGCGGCGACCGCCAGTCGTCGCGGCTGATGTGGCAGGCGATCCATCAAGGGGCCGAGGTTGACTGGCTCAAGAGCGACGCCGAACGCCACCTGCTGCAGTTCGACGCGCTCGACGGCATCGACCAGCTGCAGCCGCTGGTGAACCGCGTGAAGCAGCAGGCCCCCACACTGCGCCTGTCGTGGGAGGCACTCGTGCGTGCTGGCGCTCTTCGCGGCATCCCCGCCGACCCGAGCGGTACGCCGTTCGAGATCGACGCGACAGGGACGGTGACACTGTCGCCCCAGTCGCCGCTCTTTCCGCTGCCACCGCCGCCAGGCGCGCCGCAGCCGCTCTCATGACACCGATCGTCTCCGTATTGCTGGCCGCGCTGGTTGGCGCCGTGATCGGCAGCTTCCTGAACGTCTGCATCTACCGCATTCCGCTCAAGCGCTCGGTGGTCTTCCCGGCCTCCGCGTGTGGCAACTGCGGACGACAGCTGTCGTGGTTCGAGAATGTGCCGGTCCTGAGCTGGGCCGTGCTCGGTGGACGCTGCCGCACCTGCAAGTCCAGCATCTCGATCCGCTACCCGATCGTCGAAGCGCTCACCGCGGTGATGTTTGCCGCGCTGTGGTGGTACTACGGGCCCGGCGTGCCGCTGGCCTCGCGTCTGATCTTCGGCTGCCTGCTGCTCGTGCTCTTTGCGATCGACCTCGAGCATCACCTGCTGCCGAACGTACTCACCCTGCCGGGCATTGTGATTGGCTTCGCCTTCAGTTTCTTCGGTGAGCCTGGCTGGATGTCGTCGCTCATCGGCATCCTCGTCGGTGGTGGCGTGCTGTACGCCATTGCCGAAGGCTACTACCGCATCCGGCACGAGGAAGGGCTCGGGATGGGCGACGTCAAGATGCTGGCGATGATTGGCGCCTTCCTTGGCTGGAAGCTGACGCTGGTGACGCTGATGATGTCGTCGATTGCCGGTTCGATCGTCGGTGTCGGGCTCATCGCCGCGCAGCGCGGCGGCATGAAGTACGCGCTGCCGTTCGGCACCTTCCTCGCCATGGGCGCCGTGCTGGCCGACACCATCGGGCCCGGCGTGCTCACCTGGTACATCGGCCTTCTCCAGCCATGAACCCGGAGCTCGCGCCTTGAACGCCGACGGTTACGCCGTCGTCGGCATGACGGCCATCGTCGGCGCGCTGTCGGCGATTCTGGTGTTTGCGCTGCTCCGCTTCGTGTCGGCCGCCAGGAACGTACGCGAACAGTCGTCGTCTTCGGCGGGGGAGAACGCGTTTCTTGCGGCGGCGCTGCAGGAAGCCGTGGCCAAGCTGAAGACGCAGGAGCGCGCCACGGCCGCACGCGCCGAGGCGTCGGAGCGGCTCAGCGAAGAAATCATCTCGAGCCTCACCTCAGGCCTGCTCGTCGTCAGCCTGAAGGGCGAGGTGCGGATTATCAATCCGGCCGGACGTCGCCTGCTCGGCGTGGGCGATGCGCACATCACGGGCGACTATCGGCAGCTGATTCGGGAGCCCGCGTTGTCGCAAGTGATTGACGAGTGTCTGGCGTCGAAGGCGGCGGTGCTCAGGCGCACGGTGCATCTCCCTGACGAGAAGAATGGACCGTCCCGTTTCGGCGTCACCGTGTCGCCGCTGTTCGATGCCGCCGGGGCGCTGAACGGTGCCGTCTGCCTGTTCACGGATCTCACCGCCGTGCAGCAGCTCGAAGAGCAGTTGCGGTTGAAGGAGAGCCTGGCGCGAGTGGGCGAACTGACCGCCGGCATCGCGCACGAGTTCCGCAACGGGCTAGCGACGATTCATGGTTACGGCAAGCTGTTCGATCTGAACCAGCTGCCGGAGAACTACCGACCGTATGTCGAGGGCATTCGCGCCGAAACCGAGTCGCTCAAGCAGATCGTCACCAACTTCCTCAATTTCGCGCGGCCCGCGCAGCTCACGCTCACTGACGTCGATCTGCACGCCATCTGCGAGCGTGTGGCTGACGAGCAGCGGCAGGAAGCCAGAAATCTTGGCGGCGACATCGTGGTGCGCGGCCGCTTCGGGCGGCTGCAGGGCGACGATGTGCTGTTGCGGCAGGCGTTCAGTAACCTGCTGCGGAACGCCATCGAGGCGTGTGCCGGGGAGTCGATTGCGCCGGTGATTGTGATCGAGTCGGAGGTGGATGCGGCGAAGGGCGTGTCGAGAATCAGCGTCGAGGACAACGGTCCCGGCATCGATCCCTCGATGCGCGAGCGCGTGTTTCAGCCGTTCTTCACGCTGAAGCGGAGCGGCACCGGGCTCGGGTTGGCGCTGGTGCAGAAGATTGTGGTGTTCCACAACGGGCGCATTGCCATTGGCGAGTCGGCGCAGGGCGGCGCCAGCATTCAGGTGACGCTGCCGCTCGCCTCGTAGCCCGCTTCTTCAGGGGCGCAGAAACAGGCCACAGAGACACCGAGGCACGGAGGAAATCTGGGGCGCGCCTCGACGCCCCCCGTGCCAGGCCGACGGGACGACGGCGGTAGCATCGTCCCCGACGACGTTCAATCTTGGACCTGTGCACCTGTGCACCTGTGCACCTGGTGTGGCCCAGCGTCGATCGGTCGCTCTTGCTCCAGTCGCTCCACCGGGAACACTCGCACCGCTCACGCTCTTCGCCTGGGCGATTGACTAACGGGTGATGTCAACGCCAGTTGTCTGCGCGCAAGCCGCGTCAGGGGTAATCAGACGGCTACGGATCGCGCGGGCGGAAGTCAATCGCCGAAGGGCGCGTCGCATCGTGTTCCAAGCTGGGTGAACGGTGTCGCTCAAGTCGCGGCGAGCGCCCGACCGCCGCTGTTCCGCATTGGGCGGTGCGACAGCATCCAGAGTTCAGACCCAGAATCCAGTCGAGTCCCGAGCCCCGAGCCCCGAGCCCCGAGCCCCTGCGGTCCCGTGGATCCGACTACTCGCTTCGCTTGAGCCGCGCGAACCCTTCGCGCACCTCGCGATGCACGTCGTTGAAATGCGTGGCGAGCATCTCGATTTGCTCCTTGGTCTCTTTGTGCAGCGCGTCGGTGTGCGCCCGCACCTCACGAATCTCGGCACGTGTGGCAGAAAAGTCCGCCCGTACCTCGGCGCGAAACTGCAGAAACTGCGTCTCGAATGTTTCTTCAATGTTCTCCACGCGTTGCTCCAGTTCCCGCTGTGCCGTCGCTCGCCTCCCTTCGACTCCGCTCAGGGTGGCCCATTCGCGAATCAGCGGTGCTGTCGCTGATTCACGTAGCGAGCGGCGTGCCAGGCTTCGGCGGACGACGACGGTAGCATCGTCGCCGACGACGTTCAAACCAGAATCCAGAA
>CADEEX010000167.1:4037-8696 GCA_902826465.1 uncultured Acidobacteriota bacterium | reverse complement strand
ATCGCCCCGGGTTCTGCGACCGCAGTCCACGGATGAAGGCGTAGAAGGTGGCCAGATAGGTCAGCGCCATCATCGACTCGGTGCGCTGCGTCACGTAGTTGATGGTCTCGGTCTGCAGCGGATGGAGCAGCCAGAACAGGGCGCTCGTGAACGCCACCAGAAGAGCGGGGAGTCGGTCGGCCCCTGGCCAGGAGATCGCGGCCGCTGATTCAGCGGGTCCTGTCTTCTCGGACGCTCGCATCGACGGCTTGCGCTTCTTCGCCGCTGGCAGCGCCATCGGTGTCACCTCCACCGGTGCGGCAGCGGCGAGAGCGATCGTGCGCCTGACGATGCCGAAAAGCAGGAGCCCGCACAGCACGTGCATCGTCAGATTCACGACGTGATAGCCGAATGGCGAGATGCCGTGCACGGCGTAGTTGAGGGCAAACGACAGGTTCACCAGTGGCCGGCCGGCGGTGGACGATTGCGCCGGCGCCGACAATACCTGCGACAGCGGCGAGAGCGTTCGGATCGACGGGTTTTCGACGACCGTGATCTGATCGTCGAACACGAACGGCAGGAAGAACGCGTTCGAGTACGCAGCGACGGTGGCAAGTACCAGGACGAGCGCGAAGAGACGAATCTGCTTCATCGAGGAGCCGTTGTCCGCTGAGCCGCCTGGGCCATCTCGAGATTGCGACGTGCCTCGGCATAGTTCCGGTTGATGGCGAGCGCTCGCTCGAACTCCGCAATTGCCGCGTCCATCTGTCCGGTTGAGCCGAGCGCGATGCCGAGATTGTTGTGTGTCTCTGGAGAACCCGGCGTCAGTCGCAACGCGGCGCGAAACTCGCCGGCGGCGGCATCCGCCGAGCCGCTTTGCAGCAGCACCACGCCGAGGTCGTAGTGGGCCGCGGAGTCACTCGGGTCAAGCGTCGTGGCACGGGTCAGCATCGCGATCGCTTCAGCCGTCTGGCCGTTATCGGCCAGAGCGCTACCGAGATTGCGATGGGCGGAGGCCGACGATGGTGCGGCGGCGACGGCGGCGCGGAAGGCGGCGACGGCGTCAGCGCCCTTGCCCTGCGCGCTGAGCGCGATGCCCAGGTTGTTTCTGATGCCGGCGGAATCCGGAATCGACTGCAACGCGATCTCGAAGTGTTGCGCCGCTTCGTCCGGCTGCTGTTTCTCGAGCAGCGCGTTCGCCAGATTGTAGTGAGCGTCCGGATAGTCGGTCTTGCTCTCGAGCGCACGCCGATATGAGGCGATGGCTGAATCGAGCTGTCCGGTGGCCCGCTGCACCACGCCCCTGTTGTTGAACGCCGGCGAATACGTCGGGTCGATGGCGATCGCGCGTTCGAAGTGTGCAAGCGCCTCCGACGAGCGGCCGGCGGCGTGCAACGCCGTCGCCAGATTGTTCTCGGTGATCGCGCGCATCAACGACGGGGACAAGACCGGCCAGTTCGTGAAGATCACCGTGGCCGCGATGGCCGCGACCGCGACGATGCGCTCTCGGCGCGCGAGCGTCCGCGTCTCGCTGCTCACTGGTCCGGCTGAAGCCGGACTCCACGATCCCGTGCCGAGTCGTCGCACGATCTCGGCGACGGCGCCGCCCGCAAACACCATCAGCAACGCCACCAGTGGCAGACGATAGCGGGCGAAGACATAGAACAGGAGAACGCTCAGCGCATAGGCGGACGTCATGGCGTAGAGCACCGCCAGCCGCCGCCGATCGTGCCAACCGAACATCGCACCGGCGAGCGCCAGCGGCACAAGCACGCCGAAGTGTCCGAGCCAGCCGAGCGCCGCCAGTGGCCACGAAAACTCGGCGTAGCTTTCCTGCGCCTCGGTGTCGATCATCTCGGAGGCATTCCACAGCAGCAGGAACTTGCGTCCCATCAGCCGCAGCCAGTCGGCCGGATGCCCGGTGATGAAGTCGAGCGCGCGGGATGTCCAGTAGCTGGACACTTCCGCTGGCGTCAGGGTACGACCGCTGGCATGTTCGGCCAATTCGGTGGCGTCCTGTCGCTCGTACTCGGGCGCACCTCGCCCGAATCGCAACGACATGTACGTGCCGTCGGCGCGCGCGTTGTTGCCGATGAAGAAGTTCGGACCAAACTGCGACGTGGTCAGATAAAAGCCGCCACCTACTACAGCGTTGCGAGCGGCGACCGGCACCAGCACCAGGGCAAGGCCGAGCGTCATTGCGGCCGCCGCCGGCACGAGGGCAGGTCCGACAACGTCTGAGCGCGTCCGCCACAGCAGCCATCCGAACACCACGACGATGAAGACGAGCGCGTTCTCGCGGGTCAGACTCAGGCCGCCCAGGGCGAGCCCCAGGAAGAACCAGTCGCGCAGACGGCCGGGCGCATCAACCAGACGGCTGACGATCCACAGCGCGAGCGAGACGAAGAAGAGATCGAGCACCGATTTCTGCAGTAACCCGTCGAAGAAGATCGCCGGTGCGTACATGGCCAGGCCGATGCCCGCGGCGAGGCCAGCCTGCGGTGAGAAGAATCTGCGGGCAGCCAGCGCCACCAACGCGCACGACCCTGCGCCGACGATGGCCTGGACGACGCGCACGGCGGTGAGGCTGTGACCGGCGACGGCGTAGATCACGCCGAGGAAGTATGGATAGAGCGGCGCCTGGTAGAACACCTCGCGGCCGATCCAATCGCCCTGTGCGAGACGCAGCGCCCACTCGTCGTAGCCACGCGAATCGCCGAGCAGGACGTCGCCAAAGGGCGAGCGTCCCACCTGCCAGAGATGGACGACTCGTAGGAGCAGGGCTACCACGAAAATCAGCCCGACCCAGGTGGTGAAGCTGCTGTCGATGCGCGGGGCAACGGCGGCCGCGGGGCCGTGTGAAGCCGGAGGCCGGCGGGCCTGTTTCATGGACGTGGCGGTCTGTCCGTATGTTATACGTACCAAGGTCGTTAGAGTGCGTTGCGCAATTACGAATGTCGAAGCCCACCGTGAACATTCGCCACGGCGTCTGTGGCGCCGGATGGCATGGGTGCTGCTCATGCTGGCGCTGCCGCGGTCGACGTGGGCTGCCGACCCGCCGACATACACGAAAGACGTGGCGCCGATACTCTTTGCGCGCTGCGTATCGTGCCATCGCCCCGGCGCGATCGCACCGTTCAGCCTGACCACGTACCGCGAAACGCGACAGCGCATGACGCTGATCGCCGAGGTGACGCGGCGCCGTGCGATGCCGCCGTGGAAACCAAGGCGAGACGCCGGCGAGTTCCTCGACGATCGTTCGTTGAGCGAGGTGGAGATTCAACGCATTGGCGAGTGGGCGGCGGGCGGTGGGCGCGAAGGCGACGGTCGCGATCTGCCGACTTTGCCAACGTTCGCCGAGGGGTGGCAGTTCGGGCCGCCGGATCTGGTGGTCACCATGCCAGCGCCGTACACCGTGGCGAGCTCAGGCGGCGACGTATTCCGCACCTTCGTGCTGCCGATTCCGACCGAGCGTGCGCGCTACGTGCGCGCCATCGAGTTTCAGCCGGGCAACGCCCGCGTGGTGCATCACGCGAACATGGGCGTGGACCGCACGCGTTCGTCGCGCCGGCTCGACGAGTCGGACGCCGAGCCAGGCTATGTCGGAGGCATGGTGCAGGATGCCGGCTATCCGCCCGGCTACATGCTCGGGTGGACCCCAGGTCAGGGCGCTCGCCCATCGCCGGAGGGGATGGCGTGGCGGCTCGAGGCGAACAGCGACTTCGTCGTCCAGCTGCACATGCAACCGACGGGCAAGCCGGAGTCGGTGCAGGCCCGTCTGGGGCTGTACTTCACCGACGAGGCGCCGCGCGCGACACCGGTGGGCCTGCGGCTTGGCAGCCAGACCATTGATATTCCTGCGGGTGTTGCGGGCTATGTCACGACCGACCGTTTCATCCTGCCGGTTGATGCCGACCTGCTGGCCGTGCAGCCGCACGCGCACAACCTTGGCCGGCAGATTCACGCTGAAGCGATGCTGCCTGATGGCACCGTGCGTGGGCTGCTGACCATCGACGATTGGGACTTCCGCTGGCAGGACGTCTATCGCTACCGAGCCGCGGTTCGTTTGCCGAAGGGCACGCTCGTCACGATGCAATGGACCTTCGACAACTCGGCCGCGAATGCGCGGAATGCGTTTCAGCCGCCGCGACGAGTGGTCTGGGGCCAGAACACGAGCGACGAGATGGGCGACCTCTGGCTCCAGATCGTACCCGTCTCGCCGGGCGATCTGGGTGTCCTGGCGCGCGAGGTTCAGCGCAAGTCGGCCGCCGACGATTTCGCCGCATACACCAAGGTCTTGAAGGCCGATCCGGCCAACCCGCTTCGACACCACGCCGTGGGCATGCTCGATCTGCAGGCGGGGCGCATGGCTGACGCGGCGCAGCACTTCCGCGACTCGCTGGCGTTGAATCCCGATTCGGCACCCACGCACTACAACCTCGGTTTGACGATGGCCCTGATGCGGCGCTACGACGACGCCCGCGTCGAGTTCGAGGCGACGACCCGCCTCGATCCGTCGCATGCCCAGGCGCACAACAACCTGGGGGTGATGCTCCAGCAACTCGGGCGTTTGTCCGATGCGCTCGTGCAGTATCGTCGGGCGACGGTGCTCAGCCCCGACAACGCCGAGGCGCTGAACAACCTCGGGCGCATCCTCACGGCGGATCGTCAGTACACCGA
>CADEEX010000167.1:0-4027 GCA_902826465.1 uncultured Acidobacteriota bacterium | reverse complement strand
TCCTTCGCCGGGCCGTGGCGGTCAGTCCGAACTATGTGCCGGCGCTATCGGCGCTGTCCTGGATTCGATCGAGTGCGGCCGACGCCGACCGGCGGGACCCTGCCGAGGCTCTGGCCCTGGCGAATCGAGCGGTCGCGCTGAGCGGGCGGCAGGATGCCGTCGCGCTCGACGCGGCCGGCGCGGCGCACGCCGCGTCAGGGGCGTTCGAGCAGGCGGTGGCCGCAGTGACCGACGCGATGCGCCTTGCCGACCAGGCGGGGATGGCCGCGCTCTGGATCGACATGCGGGAGCGCCTGCAGCTGTACCAGCGCCAACAAAGTTACCGCCTGCCCTGACGGAGCCGCGGAGTTCTACCGAAACAACATTCGTCTCCCGGTCGTATCCCTATTGATATAATTCAGACTTCATACCGTTCTTTCTTCGCGGTTTTTCATCCCGGTTCGCGTTGATGCTCGAAATTCGGCGGTTCGTTGCGGCGGTCGGAATAGTCGTGTCGGTCGGCGTCGTCTCGGCGATCTGGTCTCCGTCTGCACCGCTGTTTGCCGCGCAGCCGCGTCCGCTCACCTTCACCCGCGACATCGCCCCCATCGTGTTCTCCAGTTGTGTCAGCTGCCACCGGCCCGGCGAAGCCGCGCCGTTTTCGCTGCTGACCTATCAGGACGTGAAGCAGCGTGCCCGGCTCATTGCCGATGTCACAGCGGCCCATTACATGCCGCCCTGGCAGCCCGATTCTGAGGGCGGTCAACTCGAGGGCGACCGGCGCCTGAATCAGGCCCAGATCGAAATCGTACGCCGGTGGGTCGACGAAGGGGCCGTCGAGGGCGACCCAGCCGATTTGCCGCCACTGCCGTCGCTGCGTGTCGGATGGAGACTGGGCGTCCCGGACGTCGTGGTCACCATGGAGTCAGGTTTTGCCGTTCCGGCCTCCGGACCCGACGTCTTCCGCAACTTCGTCCTGCCAGTGACGTTGTCCGAGCGGAAGTATGTGAAGGCGATCGAGTTCCGCCCGGGCAACGGCAAAGTGCTGCACCATGCGCGCATCCTGCTCGACGATACCGGCGACATGCGTCGCCTCGATGCGAAGGACGCCGACGCCGGGTTTCCGGGTATGGACGTGCCTGGGGCGCGTTTTCCTGACGGTCACTTCCTCGGCTGGGCGCCGGGCAAGATGCCGGATGTCGAGGCGTTTCAATGGCCGATCGAGCCCGGGACCGACTTCGTGGTGCAGATGCACCTGAAGCCGACCGGCCGACCGGAAACGGTGCAGTCGTCGATCGGTCTCTACTTCACCGACCAGCCCCCGTCGGCCACGCCGATGATGGTGCGGCTCGGATCGAAGACGATCGACATTCCAGCCGGCGCCTCCAGCTACGAACTGATTGACTCCTATCAGCTGCCGATCGATGTGTCGGTCCGCAGCGTCTATCCACATGCGCACTACCTCGCCAAGGAGATGAGAATCTCGGCGAAGGCGCCGAACGGCGGCGTTGAGACGCTGCTGCACATTCCCAACTGGAACTTCAACTGGCAGGACGAGTACGAGTTCCGCCGGCCGACGACGCTGCGCAAGGGGACGGTGATCACGATGCGCTACGTCTACGACAACAGCGCGGCCAATCCCCACAATCCGAGTCAGCCCCCGGCCCGCGTCCGCTTCGGGTCAGAGACCGTTGATGAGATGGGCGAGCTCTTACTCCAGGTGCTGCCGCTCAAGGCGGCGGAACTGAACACGCTGCGCGCCGACGTCACGCGCAAGAATCTGATCACCGACATCGCTGGCGAGGAGAAGCGACTGAGCGATGAGCCCGGTGACTACGAAACGCGCAACGCCCTCGGTGTCGCCTACATTCAGGTGAATCGGCAGGCCGACGCGCTCAGGCAGTTCCAGGAAGCCTTGCGGGTGGCGCCCGAGTATCCGGTCACGCATTACAACCTCGCGCTCATCGCCATGGGCGATCGCCGCTTCGACGAAGCGCAGGTGCACTACGAGAAAGCGATCGCCGCCCGACCGGACTACGTGGAAGCCCGCAATAATCTGGGTGTCCTCTACGAGGTGACGGGCCGGACCGACCTGGCGGTTGAGCAGTATGTGAAGGCGCTCGAGAGTAAGCCGACGCATGCGGCCACGCACACCAACTACGGGCGCGTGCTGCTGTCGCGCGGACAACTCGCCGAGGCGTCGGCGCAGTTCACGGCGGCGCTGCGCTCGCGGCCCGACAATGGCGATGCGCTGTATCAGCTTGGCCGGGTGCAACTGGCCCAGCGGAAGGCGCGAGACGCCGCGCAGAGCTGGCGCCGGGCGCTGGCGGCACGGCCGGACAGCGTTCCGCTCATGGTCGAGATGACCTGGCTGTTTGTCGGCAACGACGAGGTACAGAACGCCTCCGAAGCCGTGCAGATCGGCGAACGTGCCAACAAGTTAACGGGCAACAGCAATCCAGCGGTGCTGAACGCGCTGTCGGCGGCCTATGCGGTTGATGGCCAGATGCAGATGGCCCAGCGCATCGGCCAGCGGGCGCTCCAGCGCGCCGTGGCCGCGAATGACGATGCCCTGATCGATGCGATTCGGCGTCGTCTGGACGTCCTCCAGCAATCTGCCGACGCCTCCTCGCAAAACCCGTAGAATGAGGCCATGCGCCCTCTGCTGGCCGGGCTGATCGCGGCGGTCGCCACCTGGTGCGGCGGGTCACTGTTCGAGGTGCCGCTTCGGGCGGCCGGCCCATCGGCGCCGCTTCGCGATCTCGACGGTCGCACGGTCGATCCGTTCGTCACGGCCGAGAGTGCCTCGGCCATCGTGTTCCTGTTTGCCAGCGTCGAATGTCCGATCTCGAACCGGTACGCGCCGACGGTCCAGCGACTGCACGCCGAACTTGCGCCGAGGGGCGTGGCATTCTGGCTGGTGTATCCCAATCCTGCCGACAGCCCTGACGCCATTCGTGCGCACGTGAAGGCCTTCAGCTACCCGGTGCACGCGTTGCGCGATCCGTCGCATGTGCTCGTGAAGATGACCGGCGTGGCGGTCACGCCGGAGGCCGCGGTGTACGACCGGCAGCGCGTACTCGCGTATCACGGGCGCATTGACGATCGCTACGTGAACATCGGCCTCGAGCGTCCGGCCGCGACGACGCACGACCTTGCGGACGCGCTCAGCGCCACGCTGCGCGGCGTTCCGGTGCGGCAAGCCGTCACCACGGCAGTCGGCTGCTACATCGCTGACTTCGTGCCATGACGGCGGCACCGCGTCTGCTCCGCACCGCGATGACGATCATCGTGGTGGCGTCGTGCGCCGTGCGCCTGGCGAGCGCGCCGCAGGTCGGCACCACGGCACCAGCGCCGGGTGCCGTCGCCCCGACCTATACGACCGACGTGGCCCCGCGCCTTGCTGCGCGCTGCGGCAGTTGTCACTATCCATCGGGGCCGGCGCCCTTCAGCGTGTTCAGCTACGACGCCGTGCGCCCGTACGCGACGCAGATTGCCGACGTGACCCGCCGCGGCTATATGCCCCCGTGGCGCGCCGAGCCGACGGTGGACGGTGAGTTCGCCGGGCAGCAGCATCTGTCGGCGTCAGAAATCGACCTGCTTGGCCGATGGGCGAGCGCCGGTGCGCCACAAGGCGACGGCACGCTCAGCATTCCGGTGCCGGTGCGTACCGCAGGTTGGCAACTCGGCGCTCCGGACCTTGTGGTCACCACGCCGGCGTACACGCTGGCGGCCGAGGGGACTGATGTGTTCCGGATCTTCGTGATCCCGCTTCCCGTCAGCGCCCTCCGCTTTGTCCGCGGCCTCGAGTTCCGGCCCGGGAATCCTCGCGTTGTTCATCACGCCAACATTCGCGTGGACCGCACACGCGCATCGCGGCTGTTTGACGAAGGCGATCCGCTGCCTGGCTACGATGGCTTGATCGCGCACTCGGCGGTCTATCCCGATGGCCACTTTCTCGGATGGACGCCGGGCCAGGTCGCGCCGTTTCTTCCGAAGGGGCTGGCCTGGCGCCTCAACCCCGGCTCCGATCTCGTCGTCGAGATTC
>CADEEX010000166.1 GCA_902826465.1 uncultured Acidobacteriota bacterium | reverse complement strand
TCAAGGGGCTGCGTGCTCCCGCCGAGCGCAGCGCCGCACTGTTCGAAGGCTACCGCGTCGATCACCTGGTGGGCTTCTATCGCACCTACTCGCGACCAAAGAGTGGCGGGCCCGCCACGTTCGAACCCGACACACAGGAGGCGCAGCTCGCGCTCGGCGAGCGCACGATGGCCGTGTTTCGCGGACCTGGCGCCGAGATCGTCGCCGAGGACCTCGGCATCGTTCCCGACTTCGTGCGCGAATCGCTGGCGCGACTGCGTGCGCCCGGCTTCAAGATCTTCCGCTGGGAACGCGACTGGGATCGCGAAGGACAACCCTTCCGCGATCCTGCAGACTACCCGGCGGTTTCTGTCGCCGCGTCGGGCACACACGACACGGAGCCGATGCGGAGCTGGTGGGAAGGGGCCAGCCCCGAAGAACGACAGTGCGTGGCCGACCTGCCGTCAGCGCGCGCACTTGGCCTCGACTTCACTGAGGGCGAGTGCTCGCCGGCGGTGCGCGATGGGCTGATTGAGCTGCTGTTTGCGTCCCGGTCTGAACTGCTGCTGCTACCGGTGGCGGATGTCTTCGGCTGGACGGATCGCATCAACGAACCAGGGACGGTGACACCCGACAACTGGACCTTCCGTCTGCCCTGGGCGGTTGACGATCTCGACGCCGAGCCCGAGGCGAGGGAGCGCCAGCAGGCGCTGCGCACATGGACAGCTCGGCACAATCGCTGATCGCGTTGGCGCGCGCCCCTTCAGGGGGGCGTCAATAAAAAAGCCTGCGGCTCCGACTATCGGAACCGCAGGCTCGGTAAAACACACTCCTTGCGGAGCGAGGGGTTCTAGATCAGAACCTTGATGACAACGCGACGGTTCTGCGCACGGCCGGCGCGGGTCTTGTTGTCTGCCGCCGGGTTCTCTTCGCCGTAGCTGATCGCATTGATCTTGTGGAGCGGCACCTGGTGCGTCTCATACAGGTAACGCTTCACCGCTTCGGCGCGCTCGAGGCCAAGCTTCTCGTTCAGCTCGGGGGAACCGATGCTGTCGGTGTAGCCGGCGATCTCGAAGTAGGCGCCCTTCGGGTCAGCCTTCAGCCCTTCAATCATTTGATCGAGCTTGGCCTTGGCTTCGTCCGGCAGTTCCTTCTTGCCGAACTTGAAGTTGCCCTGGTCCTCGTTCAGTACCACTTCGTAGACCAGGCGCTTTGACGCCTTGTCGACGGTCTCAGCGCGCTGATTGGCAGAGGCTGCCGCCTGCGCGGCCTCGCTCGCGGCGGCGTTCGCCTTGTCGGCCGCGCTCTGCGCCGTGGTCGCCGCGGTGTTGGCGGCCTGGGCCTTCTGATCGACGTCGTTGATCTTGCCTTCGTTCTGACGGGTCCGCTCCTGCGTTTCTTCGAGCGAGCGGGCAATCGAGTCGGCCTTGTCATTCACTTGACCGACGCTGGTGCGCACGAACTTCTTCGATGCGCAGGCGGTGCTGCTGCCAAGGGCGATGGCCACAACTGGCACGATCATCAACAGGTTGCGATTCATGATGTCCTCCTAGTGGGAAACCGGTCGGGTCTTCCCTGCAAAATAGCCACTACGTGCTCGTACGGTTAGGTCTTTGTTACGCATGCGCACCTGGAGGGGATGCCAGCCAGGTTCCGCATTCGCTTCGAATGCAATCAGATACTGTTGCCTCAGTTCATCCACGATCTGGCGCGCCACGAGACTGCGCTGAGAAATGCTGCTCGCCACGAACGACTCGCCGCCGGTCCAGTAGGCGAGGTTCCCCAGCGTGCCGGTCAGCACTGAACGCTCGAGGCTCGTGGTCGACAGGTCATCACCCGGATCGTCGATCGCGGGCACGATGCCGACGATGTAGACCGGCACATCGATGGCGCTGGCCATCCCCGACACCTCGCTTGCCGTCAGACGGCTCGATGTGTCCTGCCCATCCGTGAACACCACGACCGCGCGCCGCAGGGTCTCGCGCGTTGCGACCCGATCTGCCGTGCGGGCGATTGCATCGTGCAGCGAGGTGGCGCCAAACGGTCGAACCGACGAGAGTCTGGTCGGCAGCACTTTGTCGCCAGACGTGAAGCCGCGCACTTCATCAAGACGGGTATCGAACGTGAAGACCGCCGCCTCGTCGTCAGCCTTCAGCCAGCTCAGAAGGTGTGTTGCCGCCTCGCGTGCGGCCGGCATCCGGGCTTCCATGCTGCCGCTGACATCGAACAGAATCGCCACTGACAAGGTGGCCAGGTCGTGCCGGAAATCAGTGATCGTGCGCGTCTTGCCGTTTTCGACCACCTCGAAGGCGTATTTGTCCAAGCCGGTCACAAACCGCCCTTTGCGGTCGCGAACAAAGGCGCTGACTCTGACCAGATCGACACTCGACGTGAAGGTCGCGACGACGTCCGGCGATGGCGTCGTTTGCGTCGTCTGTTGGGCCTGCATGGCCGACGTGGAACTGATCATGGTCATCGCCAATGCCGCCACGGTGATTCTCATCGTCCCGTGCATGCGACGATCCGATATCCAAACTGCCTGCCAAGTTCTTAAGTTGCTCATGATGCTGGTGTTATCTATATCGAGGCAGGTGGGAGATCACGCCGGCAGGCAAAAACAGAGTAATTGTTACGCAATTATGCCTTCGACAAGCTCAACAAGGCAGTAGAAATTACACGCCGCGGCATCGAGTAGGGAGAATTGTCGCGGATGGTAAAATCCCGCCCGTGAGCACGACGCATACGGCGATTCCGGTTTCTCCTCGCATTGGGCGTTTCTCTTACGCGATCCGCAACATCGTGGTGGAGGCTCATCGCGTCGAAGCGGCCGGCATGCACGTGCGGTATCTCAACATCGGCGACCCGATTCAGTTCGGCTTCCAGACGCCGCTGCACTTGATTGAGGCGGTCGAGAAAGCACTGCGCGACGGCCACAACGGCTACGGCCCCTCAGCCGGCATCCAATCAGCACGCGAGGCGGTGGCGGCGGAAGACACCGGCAAAGGGTGGCCAATCAGCCCCGACCGCGTCTACATCACGGCCGGCACGTCGGAGGGTATCGAACTGGCGCTCACCGCGCTTCTCGATGAACACGGTGAAGTGCTCGTGCCGATGCCGACGTATCCGCTCTACACGGCGGTGATCGCAAAGATCGGCGCACACGCGCGCTACTACCGCACCGACCCCGATCGGCAGTGGGTGCCTGACCTCGATCACCTGGCCACGCTCGTCACGCCGCAGACCAAGGCCATCGTCATCATTGACCCGAACAACCCGACCGGCGCCACCTATCCCACGCCGGTTCGGAAAGCGCTCCTTGAATTCGCCGATCGCCACGGGCTGGTGATCCTGGCCGACGAGGTCTACGCCGATCTCGGCTACGACGAGGCCGTGCCGCCCATCGGCAGTTTCGATCACGACGCTCCGGTGATCTCGTTCTCCAGCCTGTCGAAGGCGTACCTCGCACCCGGCTGGCGCACCGGTTGGTTGTCGATTGGCCGGTCGCCCCGCCTCGATGATGTCGCCACCGCGATTCGGAAACTGGCCGATGGCCGGCTGTGCAGCACCGTACCGATGCAGTACGCCGTGACCGCCGCACTGAAGGGCGACAAGTCGCACCAGGTCACGTTCCGCGCAGCGCTCAAGGAACGCGCGACGATCACGGGTGAACGGCTGCGGGCCATGCCCGGCGTCTCATGCATGACACCGCGCGCCGGGTTCTACGCCATGCCCAGGGTGGCGTTGCCGCCGGGCAAGACCGACGAAGACTACGTGCTCGGGCTCCTGCGGGCGACGGGCGTGCTCTGCGTCTACGGCTCTGGCTTTGGCCTGCCCGCGACCGACGGTTACCTGCGCATCGTCTTCCTCGCATCACCGTCTGATCTCGATGAGATCTACGGCCTGATGGCGCGCTTCACCGCCGACTTCCTTTCGTGAAAAGCTGGACGGTCGTCCGCGCTGTCCTGCTGACGGCCGCGACCGCCGCGTTCATCTTCGCGCTGTGGACGGCGCGCGATATCGTCATGCTGATGTACGTCAGCATGCTGATGGCTGTCGGCCTCGGGCCGATGGTGCTGCGCATCGAACGCAGCCTGGCACCCGGCAACCGCCGCCTGCCCCGCGCCGTCGCGATCCTGGTGATCTATCTGGCGCTGGTCGCGGGCCTCACGATCGTTGGGCTGCTCGTGATTCCACCACTCGTGGACCAGGCACAAGGACTCTGGCGTCAACTGCCTGAACTGATCGAAAACGGCCAGCAGTGGCTGATGGGCTATGGCCTGCTGAACCATCCCATCACGCTCGAGGAAGCGGTGCGTCAGGCGCCGGGACCGAGCGACGCCGTGGGCCGCGTCGCCACCGCACTCAGCGTCGTCGTTGGCGGCCTGGTGGCATTTGCCACCGTGCTGATCCTCACGTTCTACCTGCTGATCGAGAGCGACGATCTGTTTCTCGGCTTCACGCGACTCTTTCCGAGAGCGGAGCGCCCACGGGTCGATGCCGTGGCCCGGAAGATCTCCACCAAGGTCAGTGCCTGGCTGACCGGACAATTGATTCTCGCCGGCAGCATCGGCCTCAGCGCGGCGCTCGGCTACTACCTGATCGGCGTGCCGTACTTCTACGTGCTGGCGCTCATCGCGGCGTTCGGCGAAATGATTCCGGTGGTCGGCCCGTTTCTCTCCGCCGTACCGGCCATTCTCGTCGCGCTGTCGGTGTCGCCGCGCACGGCGATATTTGTGGCGGTGTTCACCCTCGTCCAGCAGCAAGTCGAGAACAACGTACTGGTGCCCAAGGTCATGGCGCGGCAGGTGGGCGTCAGTGCGGTCATCGTGATCGTCGCACTGATGCTCGGCGGTGCACTGCTTGGCATCGTCGGCGCGATGCTGGCGGTGCCCACGGCGGCGATCGTCCAGGTGGTAATCCAGGAACTGCTTGACGAGCGCGATCGCCTTGCAGATGAACAACTTGCGCCGCGTTTTGACTAGGTCGTAAACAAGGCGTATCGTACCTGTCTCGCGATGAGTGCGCTGACACGATCGGCTCCGGCGCTCCCGACCACCCGGTTCGGCAACATCGCGGTCATCTGCTTCGTCCTCGTCCAGTATCTCGACGGGGCGCTCACCTACATGGGCGTTCACACCTGGGGCGCCACGATCGAAGCGAATCCGCTGGTCAGCTCGGCTGTTTCCGTTGCCGGCGTAGGCGGCGGACTTGCCATCGCCAAACTGACGGCCATTGCACTCGGCGTCGCGCTCCACCTGCGCCAGGTGCACATCATCGTCGCGCTGCTCACGGCGTTCTACGTCGCCGTCGCCATCGTCCCCTGGACGTTTCTTTTTCTCTCGCTATAGATTCCGCCCCGAGCATCCAGAATCCAGAATCCAGCCTCCAGTAAGAGCGCTAGACTAAGCCACTGCGCGCCGACCCGCGCGGCACGAAGCCATGCGTCCGGACCCACTGGCGTTTCTCGATCGGGAACTCGAGTCCCTGAAGGAACAGGGACTGTACCGCCGTCTGCGCGTCCTCGACGGCGAGCAGAAGGCGCACAACTCCGTCGACCACCGCTCAGTGGTCAATCTGTCATCGAACAACTATCTCGGACTCACCACGCATCCGCGGCTGCGCGAACGCGCGCTCGACGCCGTGTCACGGCTCGGTGTGGGCACCGGTTCGGTCCGCACCATTGCCGGCACCATGGAACTCCACATGGAACTGGAGCGGCGGCTTGCCGACTTCAAGAAGACGGAAGCCGTCGTGGTGTTCCAGAGCGGCTTCACCGCGAACGCCGGCACCGTGTCGTCGATCATCGGCAAAGACGACGTCATCATTTCTGACGAACTGAATCACGCCAGCATCATCGACGGCGCCCGGTTGAGCCGCGCCACCATCAAGGTGTTCCCGCACAAGGACGTGGACGCGGCGCGCGCTCTGTTCAAGTCGATCACCGGCTCGCCGCGCACGCTGCTCATCACCGACGGCGTGTTCAGCATGGACGGCGACCTCGGCCCGCTGCCGGCGCTCTGCGATCTCGCCGAAGAATACGGCGCCATCATGATGGTCGACGATGCGCATGCCAGTGGCGTGTTCGGCACGAACGGCCGCGGCACCGTCGACCATTTCGGCGTGCACGGCCGGGTCGATGTGCAGGTGGGCACGCTGTCGAAAGCGATCGGCGCCCTCGGCGGTTACGTCGCCGGCTCGCATGCACTGATCGATTTTCTTCACCACCGGGCGCGGCCGTTTCTATTCTCGACGTCACATCCGCCGGCGGTGGCGGCCGCGTGCGTGGCCGCCATCGACGTGCTGCTCGAAGAACCGCACCTCATCGATCAACTGTGGGAGAACACGCGGTTCTTCAAGGCTGGCCTCGCGGCACTTGGATTCAATACTGGCCTCAGCGAAAGTCCGATCACGCCGGTGATCGTCGGCGATGGCGCGCTGGCCATGACCCTGTCAGACCGTCTGTTTCAGGCCGGCGTCTTTGCGCAAGGCATCGGGTTTCCCACGGTCGGGCGCGACAAGGCTCGTGTGCGCACGATCGTGACGGCCACGCATACGCGAGACGAACTGCAATTTGCACTCGATGCGTTCGGCAAGGTCGGCCGGGAACTGGGCATCATTCCATCATGACGGCCACGACACTACGCGCGACGCTGCTCGCGGCGATGGTCGCCATCGGCCCCCTGCTGGCGACGCCAGCGGCAGCGCAGACGCCGACGGCCACCGCCTCGGTCGATGAGGTGCGTCTGCGCGAACTGCTGCAACAACTCGAGCAGGCCGTGACGCGTCGTGATGGCGCCGCCTACCTGGCGCTGGCGCATCCGTCGGCGAGCATCGTTGGCGCTGAGCGATTCACGGACGCCGAGTTCCGCACGGTGCCGACCCGTGTCGTGGTGCAGGAGCGCGAACGCGCAGCACTCACCTCGGTGCCGATGGCGCTGGGCTTCGCGTTGACCGTCGACGCGTTCATCGAAGCCGGCGACCGGGCACGCGTCGCCACCTGGATGTTCGACGTACGCCGCGGCGACGACCAGCGCTGGCGCATCTTCGATCAGCGCGCGGTGTCGTCGGTCGAGAATCTGTATCGCCTGACGCTCAACACGGCCACGCAGTACGACGTCAAGAACTTCACCGTCGTTGCCGAGGATCTCGAGCTGACACTCGTCGAAGGCTCCGTCTTCACGGTCGATACCGATCAGGGCATCACCGGGCTGGTGCTGCTCGGACGCGGCGAGATGCGGTTTCATCCGACACCGCGGACCGAGATCGAGCAGGTGCGCATTTTTGCCGGCGCCGATACGCTCGAGACCCGCTTCGACTCCGCATTTATCCGCGTCGGCACGTTCGAGGCACACGCCGATCGTCGTCTCATGGTGGCGCGAGCCGCGGTCGACCCTCGTGAGGCGCGTCGGGCCGAACAGATTTTCCGCGACGAATCGGCCAAGTCGTTCGTCCTCGACCTGGCCGACCTGACGCGCGATTCGTGGTCGCTGCTGCCCGGCCCGCAAGACCTGCTGGCCGAGATCAGGACGCGTCGGTTCGACACGCTGACCTATGCCCGCTCGAACAGTGAAGCTGAAGACATCTCGGTCTTCGAGCGCAAGCGCCAACGCAACATCGCCGTCTACGCGTCGAAAGACAAGCTGCTCGCCCGCGGCCGCTTCTATAACGAAGACGACCTGTCGCCGTACGACATTCTCGACCACCAGATCGACGTCTCGTACGCCCCGGAGCGTCGGTGGCTCGACGGTCGCGCCGTGATGCAGGTGCGCGTACGCGCCGAAACGCTCGGCCAGCTGACCATACGGCTGTCCGATTCGCTGGCGGTGCGCTCGGTCACGAGCGACCGCTTCGGCCGGATGTTCTACCTGCGGGTCGCGAACCAGAACACGGTACTGGTCAACCTGCCGACCGTCGCCAGCAAGGGCGACGAGATGATGGTCACCGTCGAGTACAGCGGCCGCCTCGAGCCGCAGGAGGCGGAGCGCGAGCTCGTGGCCGTGCAACGCGATCCCGGGTTGCAGCTCGATGCCATCGACGAGTCGACCTTCCCCAAGATCGAGCCGGCGTATCTCTACAGCAATCGGAGCTACTGGCACCCGCAACCGCCAATTACCGACTACGCGACCGCCACCATCAAGATCACGGTGCCCCAGGCGTTCGCCGTCGTCGCCAGCGGCACGCTCGACGCCGACTCACCGCGTCCCTCGGAGCCAACCGACAACGCGCCAGCAGGCAAGGTCTACACGTTCAACGCCGAGCGCCCACTGCGCTATCTGGCATTTCTGGTCACCAAGCTGGTGCGCGCCGACCGGCGCACGGTGCAGTTCGATCAGGAATCCGTCGCGCCCACCGCCACTGATGCGGGCGCGCCGACGCTCGAAGAGGCGGTCTACGACAAACTCGAACTCGTCGTCGAATCGCACCCGCGGCAGCTCGGTCGGGCCCGCGCGCTGGCGGAGCGCGCCGAAGACATCGCGCAGTTCTACGAGTCACTGATCGGCGATTCGCCCTACGCCACGTTCACGCTCGCGGTCATCGAGGGGACTCTGCCCGGCGGTCATAGTCCTGGCTACTTCGCCGCGCTCAATCAGCCGCTGAGCACATCGACCGTGACCTGGCGGAACGACCCAGCTGCCTTCTCGAGCTACCCGGAGTTCTTCCTGGCGCACGAAGTGGCGCACCAGTGGTGGGGACAGGCCGTTGGCTGGCGCAACGACCACGAACAGTG
>CADEEX010000165.1 GCA_902826465.1 uncultured Acidobacteriota bacterium | reverse complement strand
CACGCTCGTTGGATTCTCGTCTACCGATCAGCAGGACGAAGCCGACATTGTGGCGGTGTCTCTGGGAGCGGTCCTCATCGAAAAACGGCTGACACTCGATCGGGGGCTGCCGGGACATCACCATGTGCTGTCGAAGCAGCCCGATGAGTTCACGAAGTACGTCGGCATGATTCGCAGTGTGCAGGAGTCGCTCGGCACGCTCGCGCTCAAGCCGAGCGCCGGAGACCTCTCGGAGAAAAAGCGCTGGTTCCGCCACCTGGTCGCGACGCGCGATATTGAAGCCGGCACCGTGTTGACCGAGGACATGCTCGACGGCAAGCGTCCCGAGGCTGGCGTCTCGCCGGAGCATCTGCCGATGTTTGTCGGCCGCAGACTCCGTCGGGCGCTCAAGTACAACGAAAGCGTGTCCTGGGACGACGTGTGACGGAGCGGTCACTGACTCGAGGGCTCTGCATCATTCCCGCCCGTGGCGGGTCGAGGCGTTTTCCGAGAAAGAACCTGGCGCGCTTTCGCGGGACGCCGCTTGTTGGTCTCGCCGTGGCGGTCGCGAAAGCGAGCGGCGTCTTTCAAACGGTGTGTGTGTCGTCAGATGACGCGGAAGTGCTCGATGTCGCTCGGGCGCATGGGGCTGATCGCGTGCTGCAGCGCAGCCCGGAGGACAGCGCCTACGATCGGCAGGTGAAGGACATCTGCGTGTCGGTGGTGGAGCAGCTGTCCGCTGAGGGAAATGTCAGCGACCTGTTTGCTGTGTTGCTGCCGACGAGTCCACTCCGCACTGCTGGCGACGTGGCTGGCGCGTATCGGACCCTTCTCGAGAGCGATGCGGATTGCTGTATGACAGTCGTTGCGTGGGATCATCCGCCGCAGCGAGCGTTGCGAATCAGCGACGGACGTCGGCTCGCGCCCTTCTTCGGCCCTGAGTATCTCAAGCCGGCGCAGGCACTCGAGACGCTGTACCGTCATGACGGAACGGCATTGGTTGCCAGGACGCAGCCGTTCCTCCACGTCAAAGGGTTCTACGAGCTGCCAATCGTCCCGTATCGAGTCTCGGCGGATCGCGGCGTCGACGTGGACTCGCCTCGAGACCTGGCCTGGGCTGAGTTTCTGGCGACGCGCCTGGCGATCCGGCTTCGCCCTGCCACGATGGCTGACGAGGCCAGACTCCTGCTTTGGCGTAACGACCCGCACACCCGCGCGATGTCGTTCAGCCAGGACGCGGTCTCATCGCCCGACCACCACCGCTGGCTTGAACGCCGGCTGCACGATCCACGATCGCGGTTGTATGTGGCAGAGCGAGAGTGCGGTCGCGAGGCTGTCGGCGTCGGCCGGCTCGATGCGATCGACGATCACTCCGTCGAGGTCGGGCTCACCGTGGCGCCCGAACATCGGGGACAGGGGTTGGCCCATCCGATTATCGAAGCGCTCGTCGACCAGGCGGTCAGGGGCGAGCTTGGGCCGAGCCAGACCGTGGTCGCCTATGTCCGCACGGGCAACGAAGCGTCACTGAACGCATTCACGTCCGCGTCGTTTCAGCGCGACCCGAATGACCTTCCCGATCGCATCCGCTTGAGCAGGACTCTGAACCGTTCCTGACAAATGTCTCACCCGATCGCGCTCGCCCTCTGTGTGCACCACAAACCGTGGCTGGCGATGTCGACGCTCGTCACGGCGTTGGTGCAGGACGAACAGCAGTTCGACATCTGCTTCCTGCACAACCGGGGCGATGGCGAGGTGCATCGGGCCAGCTATGAGCGGTACGACCAGCTCGTTGCCACCGACGGTGGCAACTTTCACCTGAGTCCCTACGACGACACGGTACGGGCAGTGTGCGCCCTGCGATCCGACCGGGTGTCTGCCGTTGAATACGAGAACGATCAGGCGCTCGATTCCGGCGCGTTCTTCAAGTTCATTCGCGACGGCCGGTGGAGCGGTTACGAGCATGTGCTGTTTGCCGGCGAAGGCACTTTGTTCGCACGGCCCGGTACCCTCGCCGCCGTGCGTCGATTTGCGCGCGACACGCCCGCGCATTTCATCCAGTCGGGACACGAGCAGCGCCGGTTGCCGAAGGAACTGTTCCTGAACTACTGCACCAGGAGAGACGACGCCTCGGCGATGGAGCGGTTTCACGACGAGATGACGCGCGACGCGTTCGCGATGTTTTGCCGCGACGACCAGTTCCGGACCCTGTTCGACCAGTGGTCGTCGTCGCTGACGGCCGAAACACAGCACCATGTGCCGCAGATTCCGCCGACGACCGCCCTCGGCCGTCGGCTCCGCCGCAGCCTGGCGCAACGGCTCGGCGCTCCGCACGAGCCGCTGGTGGGCCGGATGCCTGGTGTCACCAGGTTCCTGCGCGAGACCCCGTATCGCATCGATCGCCTCTGCTCAGACGTCGCGATCCAGATGGGACACGAGAGCCGCTGGGCGTCGGCGATTGGTGGCACCCCCGTCAACGGATCGAACGCCGCGGTACGCAGCGGCGATACCTGGTTCCATCGGGTTCCTGGACCGGAGTGGTTTGGCTGCACGCCGGTGCTCTTTCTGAGTCGCACGTTTCTCGAACGACTGGCCCGTCGGCTCGACCAGTGGCGGATGTGGGACGTGCTCGACCTGCCGTTTGCAGCCTCGGCGCTCGAGGTGATCTGGGGGTTCATGCCGGCCTGGCTGGGTGTCGACAAATGGTTCACCGATGGCTTTCACCGCGTCCGCAAGGACTTCGTCACCTATCGACGGGAAGACTACGCCCCCGATCTGGCCAGCTACGTCAACCGCTATCACCGCGGGCGGGTCAGTGTTGATTGGCGCGGCGAACTTCTGAAGATCCGTGCGACCGCGCCCGGTCTGACCTGGATGCGCGACGTGCTGCCAGCGGAGTACTTTTGATCGGCCGACCACAGGGTTTCTCGAGGCTTGGCCGCTGAGCGTGCGCAGACTCGGGTTCTACATGCCGCGCGGCAACTACCTGAAGGTGATGGGTCCACTCATCGCGCATGTCGTGGCTGAACGAGGCACCGACTGTCGCGCTGTGGTGTTGCTGCCTCGGTGGGGCACCTCGAAGCCGCAGCTCTGGCTTGACCGGGCGACGGTGAGCGCCCTGTGGCAGGACGGTCTCGAGATCATCGAACTCGCGCACCCCGACGACCTGCGGCAGCTCGTTCGCGCCGGCACGCTGGATGCCCTGTTCAGCGTGCAACCGGCGCTGTCCGATCTCTCGGCCGAGCAGGTGGCGAGCCTGCGTGCCGCCTCAGTCACGCACGGGACCCAGTGGATCGCGCTCCCCGAGGGGTTCAGCCAGGACGCGTATCTCATCACCGAGACCGAGTCGATCCTCGCCAACTGGGATCTGGTCTGCCTGACCGGCACACGCTCTGTGGCGTTCGTCGAGTCGCATCTCGAGCAGATGGCACCAGCCACGGCACGATCGCTCCGCGCCAGAACGGCGATCACGGGCTATCCGGAGTTCGACGCGCTGGCGACGCTGCCGACCGAGTCGCAGTCCAGGGCGACGTATGGGTTGCCGGTTGATACGCCATTGGTCTTTGTGGCCACCGCTCCGCGGATCGTGCCGCTGTCGGTCAACACCTGGAGGGCCCGCGGCATCGACATGCGATTCCGCGGCGAGGGCTCCGTACGCGATCGCGTACGGGCACTGGCGACAACAGTGCAATACCCGACGCTGGTGCCGTACCGCACGTATCTGGACTCGCTGCGCCGTTTCGCCGACAGGAACGGTGCCGCACTGGTGGCAAAGACACGAGCCAAGCACCAGGACCCGGCGTGCCTCACTGATACGGTCGACTACTTCATCGAGGACCGCAGCTTTTATCCGTTTACGACGCTCGAGCTGATGCAGTGCTGCCGGCTGTACTTTGGTTTCTACAGCAACACCGTGTCCGAGGCGGTGGCGAGCGGCGTCCACGCCTTGACGGCGCTGCACATGCCGCCCGATGTTGCGCACTGGCGTCCGGAGTGGAGAGGATTGTCACGGGCCATGTCGTGGGGTGAGTCGGGCCTGTGGCGAACGCCTGGGATTGCGCAAGTGATCGACGGCACCTCGCGCGAAAGTGCCGACGCGCTGAGCCGGCTTGCCGACAGCCGACTGGACGACTACCGATCGGACGAGGAGCACCGCGCGAACGCGATGCGTGAGTTCTTCAACTATCCCTGTAACAGCTCGGCTCTGGTGCTTGATGCCCTTGCCTCCCGCTGGAACTGACGCCATCGCGACGCCGGCAGATCTCGCATGAAGGTCGCTATTGTGCTGCGGAAAGAGCAGCGTGGCATCTCTCTGGCGGACGAGCACGACAGCGAGCGCATCGCGGCCTACTGCCGCGAGCTCGGTCCGACCTACGGTTTCGAGTTTACGGTCATTCCGCCAGTCAGACGCGACACGCTGGCGGACCGCGACAGCGATGCGGTGTTGTTTGTCGGCGCCGATGAGTTCACGCGAGCCTACGTCGAGCGCGCGCCGGCTGATCGGCCATTGTTCCTCTGGGCCAAGGGCTACGACCTGACCATCGACGCGAAGTGGACGCCCGCGCTCGCGCGCATCGACGGGTTCTTCAACTCGAGCTATCTGACGGGACGGGAGGAACCCTGGAACGAGCGAACAACCTACGTGCCGACGGCGTTTCACGACGCCTGGCCAGGCACCTGGTCCGATCGCGCCAATGACCTGAGGAACCGGCTGGTCGATACCGCCCGTTTCGACGTGCTGTTCTCCGGTTCCGATCGCCACGTCCGTACCGATTGCTATCGTCAGCGCCTGCTCAACCTGTTGGCGTCGCGCGGCATGAAGATCTGCGTGGCCGCGCCTCGGAACGTCTGGAACAGGCCGCACGAACGCGAGGCTGTCGCCGAGCCGCTTCACCCTTCAATCTTCCTGATCGGTAACTGGGGCACGGCGCGCACGTTCCGCCGCGCCCGCTGCGTCCTCGACCTGCCATGGCTCGACAACTATTTCGCTCAGCATCCGCCGCATCACGATCCGAACCGGTCGATCTTTGCACTGGGCTGGAACGTCTTCCGCGCTGGTGCCTACGGCGCATCGATGTTGACGTTCGACTGTCGGGCCAATCGCGATCTCGGGCTCGATGAGAGCTCGTGTCAGTTTTATCAATCGGATTTCACCGATCTTCCGGCGCTGGCAGACGAGATCGCCGCCATCGTCAACAGAGGCGACGATGGCGCGGCCGGGCGACGTGCGTCGATCGGGCAGCTCTTTCACGGGCGTCACACCTACCGCGCACGCTGGCAACTGATGTGCGAGCGCATGGCTGACCGCCTTTCTGGGAACGTTCCATCAGCGGGGCGCGATGTTCGTCATTGACCGTCACGAGATCGGCGGTGGCCGGACGTTCGTCATCGCCGAAGTGGCGCAGGCGCACAACGGCAGCCTCGATCTCGCGCATCAGTTCGTGGACGCGGCCGCTGACGCCGGTGCCGACGCGGTCAAGTTCCAGACCCACATCGCCGAGGCGGAGAGCTCGTACGACGAACCGTTTCGCATCGCCGGCGACTGGCCAACGGCTACGCGGTTCGACTATTGGAAGTTGATGGGGTTTGCCGAGGATCAGTGGGTGGCGCTCGCCCGTCACGCCCGTACGCGGGGCTTGACGTTCCTCAGCTCGGCGTTCTCCATTGAGGCGGCTGACCTGCTGACCCGCATCGGGATGCCCGCCTGGAAAGTGGCGTCTGGCGAGTTGATGAACGAACCACTGCTCCGACACCTCGTCGCGACGGGTCGTCCGGTCATCCTGTCAACGGGGCTCGCTGGCTTCGAAGACATCGACGCTGCCGTCACGATGTGCGTAGAGACGGCCGTGCCCTACGCAGTGCTGCAGACAACGAGCCTGTATCCGTGTCCGCCGGAACGCGTTGGCCTCAATGTGCTCGCGGAGCTGCGCGCACGCTATCGGTGCCCGGTGGGCCTCTCCGACCATTCAGGGACGATCTATCCAGGCCTGGCGGCGGCCGCGCTCGGGAGCGATCTGCTCGAAGTCCACCTGACCTTGAGTCGCCAGATGACAGGTCCTGACGTGACCTCGTCGGTGACGCCTCAGGAGTTGCGGACGCTCGTCGAGGGCGTGCGTTTCATCGACGAGATGCGCGCCCATCCGGTTGACAAGGCCGACGCGGCGACGCGCGCCGTTCCGATGCGGGCGCTCTTCACGCGCAGCCTGGCGTTTGCGCGCGATCTCGCCGCCGGCACGTTGCTGGACGCCGCGCACCTGTCGTTGAGAAAGCCAGGAACCGGGCTGCCGGCCTCAGAGCGATCGAAGGTCGAAGGGCGCCGGTTGGCGCGCGACGTTCGCGCCCACACGCTGGTGCGTCTGGAGGATCTCGAATGAAGCGCAAGGTATGCGTGCTGGTGACGGCACGTCCGAGTTATTCGCGGATCAAGACGGCGCTACAGGCAATTGCCGCGCATCCCGATCTCGAACTGCAGCTGGTGGTGGCAGCGTCGGCACTGCTCGAACGGTATGGCAGCGTGATCAACAGCATCGAGCACGACGGCTTCACGGTGCAGGCGCGGGTCTACATCGTGCTCGAAGGCGAGAATCTCGTGACGTCAGCCAAGTCGACGGGGCTGGCCATGGCGGAGTTGGCAACAGTCTTCGACAATTTGCGCCCCGATGTCGTCGTGACCGTGGCGGACCGTTACGAAACGCTGGCCACGGCGGCGGCCGCTGCCTACATGAACATCCCGGTCGCCCACGTGCAGGGCGGCGAGGTGACCGGCTCGATCGATGAGAAGGTGCGGCACGCGGTCACGAAACTGTCGAACCTCCACCTGGTCTCGACGGTTGGTGCCCGCGAGCGTGTCATCCGCATGGGTGAGACTGACGAATCGGTCGTGGTCACCGGCTGTCCGTCGATCGATCTGGCGGCAGCTGTGCGCTCGAGTGCCGCGCTCGATTTCGACCCCTTCACCAGATACGGCGGCGTCGGCGAACGTCTCGATCTCTCGAACGGCTACCTGATCGTCATGCAGCATCCCGTCACTACCGAGTTCGAGGGCGCTCGGACGCAAATGGAGGAGACGCTCCAGGCGCTGTCTGCCATCGATCTCCCAGTGCTCCTCTTCTGGCCGAACGTCGACGCCGGCTCCGAAGGCACCGCCAAATCGATTCGCGTCTTTCGCGAACAGCACCACGCACAGAAGATGCACATGTTCCGCAACATGCTGCCAGAAGACTTCCTGAGGCTGGCGGTGCACTCGGCCTGCGTCGTCGGCAATTCCAGCGTCGCGATCCGGGAGTGCTCGTTTCTCGGCGTGCCGGCGGTCAACATCGGCAGCCGGCAACAGGGGCGCGAGCGCGGGGGCAATGTGGTCGACGTGCCGCACCAGCGCGACGCGATCGCTGCGGCAATCCGTCGCCAGATCGAACGGCCCAGACCGCTGTCTGATGCCCTGTACGGCGACGGCAAGGCCGGCGCGCGGATTGCGCAGGAACTGGCGACACGCGAGCTGTCGATCGAGAAGCGGTTGACCTACTGATGCAGGTGCTTGCGCTCGTGCCGGCGCGCGGTGGCTCGAAGGGCGTGCCGGGCAAGAACATCAAGCGTCTGGCTGGACGTCCGCTCATTGCCCACACCATTGCGTACGCGGCGGCGGCCAGAGGGGTGAGCCGCGTCGTGGTGTCGACCGACAGCGATGCCATCGCCGAGGTGTCCCGCCAGGAGGGCGCCGACGTGCCGTTCCTGAGGCCGGCCGACCTCGCTGCCGACGACACGCCGATGAAGGCCGTGGTGGCGCACGCCCTGGAATGGCTGGCGACACACGAGGCATGGGTGCCCGACGCCGTCGTATTGCTGCAACCGACCGTGCCATTCCGCGACGCGACCCTGATGGATCGCACCCTCGCGATGCTGCGCGACGGCGCGGATGCGGTGGTGTCTGTCGCGCCGGTGCCGACCGCCTACCACGCCGACTGGCAGTTCGAGGTGCGCGACGGCGTCCTCTGCCGCATGGATGGCGGCGACCTCGCCGCGATCGTCACGCGCCGGCAGGATCTCCGGCCCGCCTTCGTCCGCGATGGAGCGATTTACGGATTTCGCCGCCCGATGTTTACCGCCACCGGAAGTTTCTACAGCGACCGCACGATGGCTCTCGTCAATCAAAGCACGGTGAACATCGATACCGCGGCAGACTGGCTGCTGGCCGAATCGATGGCCGAGACGTGGACACCGAATCGATGACCACCGCTCGAACCAGTGAGGTTGACGTGCTCGTCGTGCTCGCCCATCCGATTCTGGTGCGCAACTTTGTGACGGACGGCTCGCTGCAAGCCGTCGTCGCGCGCGGTCTGCGGACTGCGGTGATTGCCCCGGCGGCGACGCTGCCGATGATTCGCGAGCTTGTGCCCGGGCTGGCGTCGCTGCACGCCCTCGACCCGGTGCGTCCGACACGTCGGCGGATTCAGACGTTGCAGTGGCTGCGCCTGGGGTCGTTCTTCGCGCGGCGTCAGCACGATGCGTATGCCCTCAAGATCGGCTACGCCAGAAAGGTGAAGCTGACCTCGCGCCTGGTGATTGCCGCGTGGGAACGGCTGGCGCACAGGGGCGACCCTGAAGCGACCGCGGCGCGCTGGGCGGCCAGGCTGCGACCCAATCAGGGGGCCATGCGCATGATGTCGGAGATCGATCCCGCACTCGTCCTCTGGCCAACGACGATCAGCGATCCGGCCGACTTCGAAGTGGTGCAGGCCGCGGTACGTCAGCAGCGGCGCCTCGTCATGTGCGAGGGCAGCTG
>CADEEX010000164.1:3617-8775 GCA_902826465.1 uncultured Acidobacteriota bacterium | reverse complement strand
GATCGCTTCGCCATGATTACGGCAGTGTGACACCGGGCAGGGAGCGGATCCACCCGAGATAGTGCTCCACGCGCACGTAGATGCCACCGTCGCCGCAGTTGTTCGGCGCGCTGTTGGTCGCGCGCGATGTCGCGCCAGCCAGCAACCAGCCGCCGGCGTGCTCGATGTAGAACGGGCCGCCGCTGTCGCCGGTGCAGCTGTCCTTCGCGAGCAGCGGCTTGCCGGCCACGAACTCCAACCCGGCGTCGCAGCCGTAGGCCACGCTGTCTGGCTCGTCGTCGATGGTGCCCTTGCAGGCCGGCGACGCGATCGGCACATCCACCTGCCGCTTGATGCCGTAGCCGACAGAGCCCAGCGGATCGGTGCTCCCGAAGCCGACGACGCGGCCGTCCCTCGCCTTGTCGACCGCCGCCTTCGGTGCGATCGCGCGAGAGGCGATGTTGGTGATCCGTTCCTCGAGCACCAGCACCATCAGATCGTTCTGCTTGCCGTCTTTGCGGTAATCGGGATGGCGATGACGGGCCTTCACGCTCACGGTGCGCCCTTGCTTGGTGACGTCGGAGCCAAAGAAGACGCGCGTCGCAAAACTCGTGCAGTGCCCTGCCGTGACAACAACGTCTGGCGCGACGAGTGTGCCGGTGCAGCCGAACTGGTTGTCGTTGCCGACGGCGACGCAGTCGAGAAACTCTTTCTTCGGCACGGGTGTGCCGCCAATGACGCGTGTGCCGCCCTGGGTGCGCCTGGCGAGTTCGCGAGCGTTCTCGAGGTAGCGGGGATCGCTTAACAGCTGCAGCGCCCGCGGACTCCGGTCGATGCCACTTGGCACCGCGCGCATCGGCAGCAGGCCTCGCGTGCGTCGTCCTGGCGCCTGCAGCTTCATCACGTAGCAGTCGTTCAGCAGTCGCACGAACTCGCGGTCGTCGTCTCCGGCGTCCTTCTGCGCCTGCGTGATGCAGTCGAGGATGTCTGCTTGATCGGCAGCGTCTTCTGGGGCGGTCTCATCATCGTGCGGCATAGGTCCTCGATTCGGATGCACCGTGATGGTGGCGTGCGGCCCAGATTTTACGCCCCGACGGGTGGCGACGAGCGCTTCGACGGGCGTTGGACGACGATTCTCAGGCTGAGAGCCACCGGACGGGAATACAGATGAGGTGGAGTCGCCCAACGCTGGGGCATCGCGCCACTACGTCGTTTGACAATATGTCGCCACGCGACATATTGTCGGCGCCATGACTGATGCCCATGCGCGCGACCCGCTGGCGCTGCTGCCGCTCACGCCGCCGCTGTTCCACGTGCTGTTGTCGCTGGCCGACAGCGACAAGCACGGCTACGCCATCCTCAAAGAGGTCGAGAGCCGAACCGCCGGCGAAGTGGTGCTCAGCACCGGAACGCTGTACGGCGTCATCAAACGCAGCCTGGCGGAAGGGTTGATCCGCGCGTCCGCGGCCGGCAGCGACGAGCGCAGAACGGCCTACCGGCTCACGGCATTCGGCCGCAAAGTCGCACTCGCGGAAACAGAGCGGCTGCGGGCCATCGTCGCATCGGCGCGGCAGCTGCTGCAGGAACCCGGCGTGTAGCCATGCCGCATCGACGTCGCAGTGACCGGGTCTTTGGCGCGCTGCTCCGGTTGTTTCCGTCGGAGTTCCGTGGCGATTTCGGCGATCAGATGTCGGCCGACTTTCAAGACAGACACCAGGAGGTCGCGCACCGCCGCGGCGCCTCAGGCGTCGCCCGTCTCTGGGCCCGGACATGCGCCGATATGGCCGGCAGCGCACTACGGGAACACTTCGACGTGCTGCGTCGCGACGGCCTCCAGGCGCTGCGCGCCCTTCGGCGACGCCCCGCCTCCACGGCGACCGTCGTTCTCAGTCTCATCATCGGCATCGGTCTCAATACTGCCCTCTTCAGCGTGGTGCGCGGCGTGCTGTGGCGTGACCTGCCATTTCCTGACAGCGATCGCCTGGTCCGGATCTCGAGCCTGGACTCGACGTCGTCCGGCTTCCTTGGGTCGGTCTCGCCCGGCGAGTTCGTCGACCTTCAGGCGCACGCGCGGACGTTCAGCGCGCTCGGCGCCGGCACACACATGCAGCAGACGATCGTCGAGCCTGGTGAACCGGAAAGCATCGAAGGAATGACCGTGACCCAGGGCTTCTTCGACGCTCTCGGCGCCAGGCCCGTCCTCGGCCGCACGTTCACTGCCGACGAGTTCCGAGCGGCCGGGACCTTCGAGCTTCGCAACGTCGAAGCAATCAACGCGCGGCTGCAACAGCGCGCCGCCGGACTTCCGCCGACACAGAGTGCCGTCATCATCTCGCACGCACTCTGGCAACGCCGTTTCCTTGGACGCGCAGATATCATCGGACGGCAGCTGCGCCTCGCCAGCGGCATCGTTGCCGAGGTGGTCGGTGTGATGGGCGTCGAGATGTCGAGTCTCGTGACGCCGCTCAGCACGCCACCCGACTGGTGGATGCCCCAGGTGCCGTTGCCGGCAGACCGCCGTGGTCGAAGGCTCGACCTGATCGGACGCCTTGCACCCCAGCGGACACTCGAGGACGCGCAAGCGGAACTCGACGTGCTCGGCGCGAACATCGCCGTGGCGTTTCCGGAGGCCAACCGCAATCGCGTTCTCCGCGCCACACCGCTGCTCGAAACCATCGTTCGAAACATTCGAACGGAGCTGACGTTCGTGTTTGGCGCGGTCGTCTGCGTCCTGCTGGTGACCTGCATCAACGTCGTGCATGTCTCGCTCGCGAATGCCGCGGGACGGCGCGTTGAGCTGGCGACACGCGTCGCTCTCGGCGCGACACGAGGGCACCTGATCCGCCAGACGCTGACGGAAAGCGCGCTGCTTGCAATGGTCGGAGGCGTGGGTGGGCTGCTGGTCGCTGCCTCGAGTCTGCGTTTTCTCCTCGCGATGGCGCCGGCAGGCATGCCTCGAGCCCACGAAATCGACCTCGAGTGGACCACCGTGCTGTTTGCGGCCGGCGTCACGGTAGCTGTCGCTCTGCTGTGTGGGTTGGCGGCATCGCTCCCGATCTCGAGAGTACGTCCATGGGGCGTGCTCAGCGGCGCCAGAAGCGGCGAAACGATCCGCGGCCGGCGGTTCAGGCGTGCGCTCACCTCAGGCGAAATTGCGATCGCGCTCATGCTCGTCGTCGCTGCCATCCTGATGGTGCGCACCATCCGTTCGCTGGTTGCGCTCGATCTCGGCTTCGATCCCGCTGGGGTCGTCACGGCTTCGTTGCCACGCCCGTCGATCATCCCACTCGATCCATCGGGCGGTGGGCGCATGCGCGAACTGGAACTCCAGGTAATTGAGCAGGTGCGTCAGCTGCCCGGAGTGCTCAGCGCAGGGGTGGGTGGCAGCCCGATGGGCCTGCAGATGGGGCTCGCCGGCGTGAAGCTCGATGGCGACACTCGCGATCTGGGCCCTGTCTCGCTGACGCCTGTCAGCGTTGGCTACTTTGAAGCGCTGGGCGCGAGGCTGCAGGCGGGCCGCTTGTTCTCGCCTGACGACCGGACGAACGCGGAGAAGGTCGCGGTGGTCAGTGAGTCGACCGCGCGACGTTTCTGGCCGGGACGGCCCGCCCTCGATCAAGTCCTGATAATCCCAGTCGGACTAAGAACCAGGATTGTCGGAGTGGTCGGCGACATGGCTGACGTGGGGCTCGTTACCAAAGGCGGCGGCATCTACGTGCCCCACACACAACTGTCGTTCGTCACTTCGGCCGAGATGGCCATCCGGACTACGGTCGATCCGCAAACCCTCGTCCCGGGAGTCCGGGCCATCGTACGCGACGCCAATCCCGAGTGGCCGTTCTCAGGCGTGACGACACTACAGCAACAAATCGATGCGGCCATGGCCCCTCGGCGCTTCGTTCTTCGCCTCGTCGGTCTCTTCGCCGCATTCGCGGTGGTGTTGGCGATGATCGGCGTCTACGGCGTGATGGCGGAATCCGTTGCCGAGCGCGTTCGCGAGATCGGCGTGCGCATGGCCCTCGGCGCGCGCCGCGTGGACGTCGGCCTCATGATTCTCAGGCAAAGTGCCTGGATCGTCGTCTCCGGCGTTGCCATCGGTATCGCCGGTGCCGTGACGCTTCGTCAGCAGCTTGCGGCGATGGTGTTCGGTGTCACCACGCTGGATCCGGCCTCTTACGTCGTGGCCGTTGTGCTGCTCGCAGCTGCGGCGTTCCTTGCGTGCAGCATTCCTGCGCGTGCCGCTGCGAACTGCGACCCCGTCATCGCCCTCCGATCAGAGTGACGGGACCGCAGCACCGAAGGTCACCCGATCATTCACCCCGCAGACCATGCACTGGCCGGACGCACCGGAGAGACGGCGCCGGAGCGCAGAGCTGTGCGGTCTAAGTCCGCTTCACTCACTGAGCCGGAAATCGATACGCGTTTCATGGTCGTTAGCACCAACACGAAATGCCAGGCGCATGGCGGCCGCTTCACCGAATACTTCATAGAGCGGCTGACCAAACGACCAGTACAGGCTTATGCGTTCAACGGTTCCTGCCTCGGCACTTCGAAACTTTTCCTCACCTTGTCCGGCAAACCCCGCGCTGTAGATGCGGCCGTTCGTTTCGAGAGTGGCACTGTCAATGACGAAGCGCGACGACGTCCGGTTCTGCGCGGTGATCTCGAAGACGACAAACTCGTTGCCAATGAGTCCCCCCAGCGCCGACACGACAAAACCGATACCGTTCGCCTGAGCCTCCCACTGATAGTCTTGCGAGGCTTTCCAGCCGACGGGCTCAAGACGCACACCAGGGTCACAGGCTATCGCCAGCACCGATACCAGTGTCGTGATCGCAACGCCAACAGCCTTCTTAAGGCTGGCCATATGATCTAACGGTCACCAGGGCACACGGCTTTGACTTCCTCTCAGCGACTTGAGAATCAGGGGGAATTGGCGAATGATACTCGGCCTATCGCAGATAAGTTTCCGCTCGCCCAGAAAAGTCGGTCGGCGCAGAGCCAGCCTGCGCTAACGGCGCTGGGGACGGCAGTCCTACCGCTTCGATCCGCAACTGCTCGGCGCTGAGCAACTGCACGAGCAACCAGCCCAATTGGATGCCGTTCGGGACACTCTGCGGCGCCCCGGGCGACATCAGACGAAACACCACCAGCCCCGATGCCGACGTAACACTCTCGA
>CADEEX010000164.1:0-3517 GCA_902826465.1 uncultured Acidobacteriota bacterium | reverse complement strand
CCGGGCGACATCAGACGAAACACCACCAGCCCCGATGCCGACGTAACACTCTCGAACGCCGGGGCATCGTCGGTCACGCCGTAGAGACCGGTGAAGCCGAGGCCGCCGAGCGATACGCGGGGACGGTCAGGCGAATAGACGTCGCGCGCGAACGAGAGACGACGGTTGCCGTAGTACTGAGTGCCGCCGAGTCCGCTTTCAGACACCGGCAGGTCGGAGGCGAACCAGTTCCCCGCCAGCGTGCCCGCCACGTCGTAGTTCAGGCGTCCCTGCTTGTCGGCACCGGTACGGCGCACCTTGGCTTCGAGCGCCGATCGAAGAGGCTCGTCGAAATACTGGATCGGCCCGTCAGACATGTAGGTGTCCTGGCCGTAGCGCGCTGGGTTCGCGAAGCCGAGTCGCAGTGGGGAGCGAAGCACTGCGAAGTCGAACGCCGGATACGTGGAGTGATACCCGAGCAGCGTGCCGGCTTCCACCTTCACGCCTGGCGCGATGCCGTCGGCCAGCGCCAGAGGACCAATCCAGTATTTGAAGACCGCGTTCACCTGCACGTCGATGCGCCCGTTGTTGATGAACTGAATGGTCCCGGCTCCAGGCGCATACACGGGCACCGGTGGATACGGCGACGGCAGACCCTCGTGATGCTCGAAGTAGACGTGGTCGGTCGGCAGCGTGTGCCCCCACGGCGCCATCTTGCCGAGCGCCGTAATCGACTGGATTGCGCCAATGTCCATCGGCGAGGCCGTGAAGTGGAGTTCACCCGACACCGGCGGGGCAACCTGTGCGGGAGTGCCGGTGGGGCCAGAGGGCGCGAGCGGCGTTTGCCGGTCGCGGGAGTTGCAGCTACACAGCAGAAGACACAGCAACGCCGGGAGCCAGAGCTTGCGCACTTGACGGTCTATCGACGGCGCCGGCGAAGAGCGATAGCGACGAACTGTGCAGCGCTGGTTAGTTGCGCTTGTCGCGCAGTCGCCTGAACGCCGACTTCACGGAACTACCGGCCCCTTTCAGCACCCTGAGTTTTCTCAACTGATCGGTCAGGCTGGTACCGCTGTCGTCGCGGAGCGATACGGTGGGTCCATCGGTGCGCCCCTGGCGGTCCATCGTCTCGAGATTGACGAAGACCGCCTGAACGTACGGCAGCGTTTCTGAATAGCGCCACCGTGGCACGGTCGACGCAATCGCCTCGATGCTCGACCAGACCCGGTGATCGAGCTTGCTCTCGAGCGCAACCTTCTGCGCCCGAATCATTGTGGTGCGACCGGCGTTGTAGCTCCCAAGCATGAAGTGCTTCTGGAACGACTCGTCCGCTTCATTGATCCAATACGTATAGAGATCGCGCGAGTACGAGATGCCCGCGGCGATTGACCATTCTGGATTGTCGATGGATCCGAACTCTTTGTGCCGACGCCGGATGTCGGCGTAGGTGGCCGGCATCACCTGCATCAGGCCGCGCGCGCCCACCGGGCTCACGGCATCCGGACGCAGGTTGCTCTCGACGATGGCCTGGGCCTTGAAGAAGCGCCAGTCGAAGCCGACCCCGAAGAATCGCTTGGTGTACTTGCGGAAGTGGTCGTCGTACTTCGAGAATCGCGCGGGCGCCGCCAGTCTGGCAGCGGCGGGCGTCGCCGGCTTGGTGGCCGCAGACACGCCCGCCTGGACGAGCAGAACTGCGACGACGACCGCACTCACCGAATGTCTCATGGTTCTAAGGAGCCTGACCAGGCCGCGAAGCTGCCGGGCTGGGTGCCGTCATTCTAGACGAGACGCGCGAAACGCGAGAGAACGGCTGCCGGCTTGATTGATGCACGTGACTCGTGGCAAAGAGGAGCCCTGGCCATGAGCCTCCGACGAATACTCATCATTCCGACGCTGTGGTGCATCGGTTTCGCCTCCGTAAACACCCAGACGTTGCCGACGACATCGTCGAGCGGAACGGCGACGCACGCGACTCAACAGCCTAGCGTTGTGCAGCAGCAGGAGACGCCTGACGGTCCAGAGCTGACACTCGCAGGGGGTTTGAAGCGGCACACCGAAGTTCCCGCGAAGGCCAATGCTCCGGCTGCCGAGCGCTCGGTGAAGCACGACGGCTACATCCTGGTCGACGCCACGACCGTGGCGCACCACAAGGGCGTCAACGGGATGCGTCCGACGGCACCGGTCGCCGCCGCCCCGCACGATCACGCAAGCATCGACACCACGCCGACCGTCAGCCCGACAGCTAGCGTCGCAGACAGCCAGATGTTCAAGATTGAAGGGCTGGGGAACGAAGAGCTCGAGGCGTTTGCGGGGAAGCGCGTGACGCTGATGGGCGATCTGATCGCGGATGGCGACGGTCAGCGAATGGCGACGGCCGTGCTGAAGGACACCGCGCACGATGCGGCCCCGTTCAAGGCGACCATGATCCATCCGGCGTCAGGGACGTGCCGACAGTAGCGCGGGCCTCGATCAACCGAAGGAAGCCCTAAACAGCAACGGGGCGGAGTTTGTGCAACCCCGCCCCGATTGATGCGAAACGTCGGTGTTTCACCTACGACGCCTGTTTCAGCGCGTCGTCGGTCTGTGAAGCCGGCACCGAAGGTGCCGTGTTGGCGGGCGACGCGTCTGGCTGCGCCGCCTCCGTGGTGACGATGCGACGGCAGCGTTGCCAGACAGGCGTCAGGACGGGATCGCCCTTCAGCGTGTTGGCCACGACGACGTCGAGGGTGCGGATGGCGTCGGTCCCGTCTGCCAGCGCCGCCTTGATGCTGGCGTGAGCGGCAGACGCTCCGTAGCGGCCTGAACGGCGATCCTTCAGGCTCCCTTCGAAGGTGTCGAGCGCCGCCCGGAACGCGTCGTGCCAGTTGGCGTCGAGACCAAGCTGCACGAACGCCTCAGACTCCCGTGTGCCCCGATCCAGGAAGGCACGAGCGGCGGCCAGAAGGGCCTCGTCGTTGACCTTCGATGGCATCCGCAGCGGGACACTGCGAGTCGCCTGACGGCGTGACACATCGCGCGAGGTGCGCGCGATGGTCCGCATCCACTCCTTGACGGCGGCCCGTGCCGCCGTGCCGTGCCGCCCCTCGGCAACGGCGGTAAATCGCGCCGAGTCCTGCGCCTCAATCTGCGCAATGGCTCGAGCGAGCCTGGCGAGCATCTGCCCGCCCGTCGATGATCTCGGAAAGCGATCGCTGTGTTTCGCCACGAAATCATCGACCCGAAGAAACATCTGATACTTCTCGGCAATCGGGATTTCTTTGATGAGCCGACCACGTGAACCGGCCGCCGATCACGATGAGACCCATCGTCGATCCTGGTGTGACCCATGGCTGATCCGACCGAGAGGCATCGCCACCGCAGCATGACTGGTCGTCGATCACGGTAAGACCCGTCGTTGATCCGGTGAGACTGGCCGCTGCATCAACGATCAGGCGTCGTTGCACGCGCTGAGAGGTGCCGTTGATCCGGCCAGACGCGTCGCTGTCTTGGTGAGAGGCGTCGATGATCTGCCTGTGACCCATCGTTGATCCGACTGTGA
>CADEEX010000163.1 GCA_902826465.1 uncultured Acidobacteriota bacterium | reverse complement strand
CCCTCTCGACGACCGACGGCTTTACTGGACTGAGGCAGAACACCCTCATCACCAACTTCCAGCCGCACTTCCACTATCGCGGCAAGGCGATGCAGGTGGAAGCGATTCTCCCCGACGGACGCACGCAGGTCATCAGTTACGTTGAGAACTTCAACTTCAACTGGATGACAAACTACATCTACGCCGAGGATGCGATTCCGGCGTTCCCGAAGGGGACCATCATCCACGTGAGCGCGTGGTACGACAACACCCGCGCCAACAAGAACAATCCGGATCCCGATCAGTGGGTGGGCTATGGCGACCGTACGGTCGACGAGATGGCCCACGCCTGGATGAACGTCGTCTACTTGAGCGATGACGAATACAAGGACTACGTCGCGAAACACCCGACGGCGCGCGCAACGGACTGAGCGCCGAAGCCATCCCAGAAGGGCGTTGCGGAACTACGAACGTCGAACCAATCGTAGTTTCGCAACGTGCCTGGAGGGCGCTACTTACTGACCGCGAGCAGATGATCCGGGTCGATCCGGAGCACCAGGTAGTCGATACCGCCGTCTGAGATCTCGCTCCACACATGACTGAGGCCGGGGGGAATGATCTGCATTTCCCCTGGGTGCAGCGTGACGCTTTTGCCGTTCGGGATCGGGCTCGAACTGCGCCACCCTGGCCCAATCGTCGTCGAGCCGGTTCCTGCATGTGTCCCGTTCACCATCGTGCCCGTGACCGAGGTGCCGTTGCCGCGGAGCATGTAGTAGATCTCGGTGATCTTGTCGTGCGCCAGCGTGGCACCTGACGGTACTTTGGTCGCGGGTCGCGTCACAAACGCCACCGACACGTTGTACGCGCCCATATCGTTCACGCTGATGTTCCGATCGCTCACACTCACGCCGGGCTTGAGCGCTGCCCGGCCAATCTTCTCGGCCGCTTCGAGCATGGCCTTGTTGATATCAACAGCCGGCTTCGCCGGTGGCGGTGATTGCGCGCCGGCGACCGCCGGGATGAGTCCGACCACCACGAGCATTCCGACGAGCATCGATCGCATACCTGCTCCTTCTCCTGACAGCGAATCATTCGCGAGGCGAATTCTGCCACGAACTCCGCGTGCGGGCCGCGGCAACTTTTGAGCGCGGCGGTCAGCGCCAGAAACACTCGATATTTTCAATCGGCGGGGCGGCACGGCGTCCGCAGGACGACGCTCTCACCTCTCCGCTGTTGCCGGGTCTGTAGATGCCGCTCGCGACGATCTTTCGCGACTGAACACGCGCCACCACCGGCGCTGTTGCAGCTCGTCGAACAGCGAATAGGCCACCGGCGTCACCAGCAGCGTCACCAGCAGCACCAGCGTCTGTCCGCCAATCACCACCCACCCGATCGCGTGGTTCGTGGCCGCGCCGACACCATTCGACACCACCAGCGGCACCATGCCGGCCACGAACGCCAGCGTCGTCATCAGGATGGGCCGAAGCCTGTCGCGGCTCGCTTGAATGACCGCGTCGTGCGTGTTCAGCCCGTCCTTCTTCAACTGGTTCGCGTGATCGATCTGCAAAATTGAGTTCTTTTTGACGACGCCAAACAGCACGAGTAGCCCGAGGCCGGAGAAGATGTTCAGCGATTGCTGGAAGATGATGAGCGAGATCAGCGCGAACGGCAGCGTGAGTGGTAACGAGAGCAGAATCGTCACCGGATGCAGCCACGAATCGAACTGCGCCGCGAGGATCAGATACATGAACACGAACGAGAGGCCGATCGCCGTGAGGAACGCCGTGGCGGTGCGGTTCAGCTCGCGCGACTGGCCGGCGAAGTCGGCGCGATATTCGGGGCCGAAGCCAAGAGACTGGGCTGCCTCGGTGATCTGCGACTGGGCCGTGCCCTGCGACGTACCCGGCAGCAGGTTCGCGGTGAGGGTCACCTGACGCTGCCGCCCCATGCGACTGATCGTGGCCGGCACTTCGCTGCGGGCAAAGCTGGCGATGTTGTCGAGCGACACGATGCCGAGACGTGACGATGGTACCGGAAGGCGCGCGATGGCTTCCTGCGTGCTGCGGTTCTGTTCTTCCGCGCGCAGCCGCACTTCGTACTGCTCGCCGCCCTCGTTGTAGGTCGTCACCTGATCGCCGGCGACGAAGAGGCGCAGGGCGTCCGCGGCATCGGTGATCTGGACGCCGAGGTCCGACGCCTTCGGCCGGTCGAGCGCGATCGACACTTCGGGCTTTCCGGCGTTGAGGGTGGTGTCGATGTCGACGAGTCCAGGAATCTGGGCAGCGCGCTCGCGCAGCGCTTCGCTGTACTTCTGCAGCTGCACCAGGTCTGGCCCCTGGATCATGAACTGAATCGCGCCGCCACCACCACCGGGGCCGCCGCCGCCGCGAACGGCGGTGCGCAGGCCGGGCTCGGCGTTCGCCGGCAGAACTGTGTCGCGCACTTCGGCCATGATCGCGAACTGATCACGTCTGCGCGCCTCGATCGGTTGAAGCCGGACCATCACGTTGGCCACGTTCTGCGTGCCGGCCGCGTCGCCAGCCACGGTCACCAGCGTGAACTCGACTTCAGGAATCTGTCGAATCGCCGTGGTGAGGCGATTGGTCAGCACTTCCATCGCCGCGAGGCTCGTGCCTTCCGGTGCGCGCAGCGCCACCTCGAACTGCGACTGATCGTCTTCAGGCGTGAAGTTCACCGCGGTGAACTGGAACAGCGGGATGCTCGTAAGCAGCACCAGCACCGTAGCGAGAGCGACGAGGCCGCGATGCGCCATCGACCACTGCAGCATGCGGTGATAGGCGAGGTCCAGCGGTTCGAAGAAACGATTGTGCCGGGACCCGCCCGTCTTCGACGCACCTGCCGGTTTCAACCAGGTGGCGCACATCGTTGGCGTGAGCGTGAAGCTGACAAACAACGACACCAGCACGGCGAACGCCATCGTCAGACCGAAACTCTGCATGAAGCGACCGACCATGCCGCTCATGAATCCGACCGGGGCGAAGATCGCGACCAGCGAAAATGTGGTCGCCGTGACGGCGAGGCCGATCTCCTTGGTCGCTTCCACGGCGGCTTCCTTCGGCGACATCCCCTTCTCTTCGATGAAGCGATAGATGTTCTCGAGTACCACGATGGCATCGTCGATGACGATGCCGACCGAGAGCGTGAGTGCCAGCATCGTCAGCATGTTGAGCGTGAAGCCCATGTACCAGACGAGTGCGAACGTGGCGACGATTGAGGTGGGAATGGCGACAGCCGCGATGATGGTGGAGCGGAAATTGCCGAGGAAGATCCAGACAACGATCGCGGCGAGGATGGAGCCGATGATGAGGTGCTCTTCGACGGCGTCAATCGAGGCTTCGATGAACTGTGCTTCGTCGCGAACGACGCGCAGTTCGTAGCCCGAGGGGAGTGCCGGCTGCAGGTCGGCGAGGCGCTCCTTGATGTTGTTGACCACTTCGACGGTGTTGGTGCCGGACTGCTTGCGGACCTGCAGCAGCACCGTGGGGCGGCCGTCGACACTGGCCTGTGTGCGCGGCTCGGCCATGCCGTCTTCGATGCGGGCAACATCGCGCAGGTGCACCGGGTGTCCGGCGACTTCGCGCAGCACCACATCGCCGAACGCGGCCACCGAGTCGATGCGGCCGCGCGTGCGAAGGGTAACCGACTCTGCGCCCTGATCCATGCGACCGCCCGGGATGTCGGCGTTCTGTGTCTGCAGCGCACGTGAGACGTCGTTGGTCGAGAGCCGCTGCGCGCGCAGGCGTGCCGGGTCGACCCAGACGTTGATCTGACGGCTTCTGCCGCCGATCACCACCACCTGGCCGACGCCGTCCGCGCTCTCGAGACGACGGCGCAGCACCTTGTCGGCGAACTCGGTGATGTCGCGAATCGGGAGCGCCGCGGTCACGGCGACGGTGAGCACGGGTGACGCCGTCGGGTCGAGCTTCTCGACGATCGGCTGCGTCACGGTGCGCGGGAGCTGCGGGATCACACGATTGATGCGGTCACGCACTTCCTGGGCGGCGACGTCCGCGTCCTTGTCGAGACGGAACGCGACGACCACCTGCGACGTGCCTTCCGACGACGTCGAGCTGAGAGTATCGATGCCGCTGATGGTGTTGACCGCTTCTTCGATCTTGTCGGTGATCTCGGTTTCGACCTGCTCTGGCGCGGCGCCTGGCAGGACGGTCGTGATCGCAACCGACGGAATGTCGACGTTGGGAAAACGGTCGACGCCGAGGCGGCCGAAGGCGAACAGGCCGACGACGGTGAGCGAGAGGACGAGCACCCACGAGACGACAGGGCGCCGGACACAGAGTTCAGCCAGCCATTGCATGGCGGACTACCTGGCGACGACGCGAACGCCGTCGATGATCTGGTTGAGCGAGGTGGTGACGACACGTTCGCCGTCCGTGAGTCCGGTGGCGACTTCAATCTGGTCGCCCACGGTCTGTCCGGTCGTGACGACGCGCTCCCTGGCGCGATCGCCGTCGACGACGAAGACCCGCGCCGTGCCGCTCACCGTGCGAATGGCGGATGCGGGCACGAGCAGCCGCGGCGTGCGCTCGTTCTTCTCGATTCGTGCGGTCGCGAAGAATCCCGGCTTGAGTCGCCCGTTCTGATTCGGGACCACGGCCTCGACCGTGAGTGCCCGTGTGTCAGCGACGACGGCAGGCGAAATGTAGCGCACCTGACCGGTGAACGACTGGCCTGGATAGGCGTCGACGTTGAAGGTGACACTGCGTCCGACGGCCACTGCGGCCACATCCTGTTCGGTGACGGTGAGCTGCACGCGCAGCGGATCGATGCGCAGTACCGAGGCCACACGCGTGCCGCGATTGACGTAGTCGCCGACCGAGACGAAGCGCTCGCCGACGACGCCGGCAAACGGCGCTCGCACGACGGTGTCGGCCAGCGCCTTCTGTGCCAGCGCCACGCGGGCACGAGCGGCGATGAGCGACTGATACTGCTGGGCGGCGCTGTTGCGCGCAGTGTCGTACTGGCGCTCAGATGCGGCCTTCTGCGCCGCGCGCTGATCGAAGTCTGCCTGCGAGAGGAGCTGGCGGCGCTGGAGCATCTCGGCCCGCTCGAAGTCGAGGCGGGCCAGGTCGAAGGCGGCGCGTGCGTTGGCGACCTCAGGGACGCGTTCCACGTCGAAGGCGGCGCCGTTGCCGAGCCCGAGCCGCGCTTCAATCTGCGCCGCGTTCGCCCTGGCTTCGGTCGCTTGCGCGTCGGCTTCCGTGGCCACGATCTGCACCAGGGCGTCGCCGCTGGCGACACGCGCACCGCGTTCCACCGGCGTCGCGACGATGCGGCCGGAGACCTCCGCCGCGACGTCGGCCTCGTCTTCGGCGGTGAGCGTGCCGCTCACGTTTACGAATCCGGCGACCGGTTGGCTGGCGGCCGCCACGGCGGTGACCGCGACCGGCGCGGCCTCGGCGGAGGCGGTAGCCGGTGGCACGCTGTCGGCATCGGCCAGACTGCAGCCCCACGAGGAGAGAGAGATGAGGAGCGCGAAGACAGGGATGAAGCGGGACAGAACGGACTCCTTGCTTAAACGGAACGCCGCGAACGGGGCGACGGTATGGAGCGAGACGAAGGAACTCGACGGTGTGTTCCACGCGGACGTGAGGTACGCACGTCGTGGCTGACGGCACCGCGCAGGAACTGGTCGACGTGCTGGCGGGCATACGCCGCCGGGTCGTGCACCATGGGCAGGTCGGCGTTGATGGCCCGGACGTGTCGCCACAGAATCAACGGGCTGACGAAGGCGACGACCAGGGTCGTCACATCGGCGTCGCGAACCGCGCCAGCGCGAATGAGGCGCCGCATCAGCTCGTGGACCGGGCCGCGGCCACTGCTCCCCATGCGCTCGAGCAGATTGATCCGTCCGGTGGCGGCCAGCCGGATGCCATCGGACATGAGGATGCGGAAGAGCTGCTGCTGGCGCGGCAGCGCAAAGTTCGCGAGCATGGCCAGCGCCATCTGTTCGAGTGCGGCACCGCCATCGGCGATCGATCCCTCGGCCAATGCCGCGAGTCGTTCGGTCTTCTCTTCGTGGTCGGTGGCGATCAGGGCGTCGAACAACGCGTCCTTGCTCGGGAAGTAGTTGTAGAGCGCGCTCTCGCGCACGCCAACTGCCGCGGCGACGTCGCGGAGGCTGGTGCCGAAGAACCCCTTCTCAGCGAACAGGTCGAGGGCGGCGTCGAGAATGGCCCGGCGGGTCCGCTGGCCGTCGGCGTTTCTAGGGCGGGACATCAGTAAATTAATGGTCGTTCATTTAATTCGTTGGGTCAAGGTGTAGATCCCGAAACCTGTGACGGTTTGTGCCGTTCTGTGGCGCACCCGGCGACGACCCGGGGTCGCCTCGTTACAATGGCGAACCATATGCGCCATGTCATCAGTGCCGTGACCGTCGCTCTCTTCCTGTCGTGGGGGACGGCTCCCTCGGCGCAAGAGAAAATCGATAAGGACATCCAGTGGAAGATTCGCCGCGAAGCGGCGGACAACTCCCAGATCATGCGGACGCTGCACTTCCTGACGGATGTGTACGGGCCCCGCCTGACCGGCTCCCCCAACCTGAAAGCGGCGCAGGATTGGATCGTCAAGGAGACGACCCGTTGGGGGCTGAAGAACGCCCACCTCGAGCCGTGGTCGTTCGGCCACCCGGGCTGGGTCAACGAGCGCTTGTCGGTGCATGCGATATCACCGTTCAAGGACTCGCTCATCGCTGAGGCGCTGGCTTGGACGCCTGGCACCAACGGCGCGGTGACCGGTCAGGTGCTGCAGATCATCGTGCCGGCCCAGCCGACCAAGGACGTGCTTGCCAAGTTCTTCGACGACCTTCGTCCCCAAGTGAAGGGCAAGATCGTGATGGTCGGCAGGCCGACGCCGGTGCCGGTGACGATTCTGCCGCCACAGAAGCGTCGCGAAGACAACGACGTGCGCGCACAGTACGACCCCGCCACGGCCGCTCCCACTGGCGTCCCTGGCGGTGGGCCAGCCCCCACGCCGAATCCGAATATCGTGCCTGGGGGGCAGGTGGCCGAGCAACTCGATCAGTTTCTCGTCTCTGCCGGCGCCCTCGGCCGCATCAACGACGCTGGGCGTGAGCATGGGCAGATTCGCGCGTTCAACAACCGCACCTACGATGTGACCAAGGCGGTGCCGACGCTGGTGATGCGTAACGAAGACTACGGTCGCATTTCGCGCGTGCTGGCCGACGGCACGCCCGTCGAACTCGAACTGAACATCGTCAACAAGACGATTCCCGAAGGCGCCACGGTCTACAACGTGGTGGCGGAAATTCCCGGCACCGACAAGGCGCAGGAAGTGGTGATGCTCGGCGGGCATATCGATTCGTGGCATTCGGCCACTGGCGCCACGGACAACGCGATCGGATCGACGACGATGCTCGAGGCGATCAGGATTCTTCAGGCGATTGGTGTCAAGCCAAGGCGCACGATTCGACTGGCGCTGTGGAGCGGCGAAGAGCAGGGGCTGCTTGGTTCGCAGGCGTATGTAAAGGAACACTTCGGGATGGTCGAGAACCCGAAGCCGGAGCACGCGACGTTTGCCGGCTACTTCAACATCGACTCGGGGACCGGTCGGGCGCGCGGCGCCTCGGTGTTCGGTCCAGCCGAGGCCGCGACCATCCTGCGCGAGGCGACCAGGCCGTTTGCCGACAACGGGTTCTTCGGCGTCAATGCGACCCAGAGCCGCCGGCGAGGCGGCACAGACTCCACCTCGTTCAACGAAGCCGGGTTGCCGGGCATCGGCATTCAACAGGACCCGATCGAATACAACTCGCACACCTGGCACACCAACCTGGATACGTACGAGCGTGTCATCGAGGGTGACGTGCAACAGTCGGCGATGGTGATTGCCGCCGCCGTGTATCACCTGGCGATGCGCGATCAGATGCTGCCGCGTCTGCCGAAGGACAAGATGCCGGCGCTGCCTCGGTGAGGCGGAACCGACGAAGTGCCGGCTGCGGCTCTGCCAGCAACGCCATCGATGTCGCGGTCGCTACCGGGTGTGCCGGCGCGGTAGTCGACCCCTCGGTGGAACGATCGGTGGCGGACACTGAGGTGCATTTTCAGAGGATGGAACCATGGTGATTAACAGTGCCATGCCACGCGGTAGCGTGATTCCGGAGCTGACGTATCCGGACGTTGTGGTCGCGGCAGACTGGCTCTGCGACCGGTTCGGCTTCACGCTTCGGTTTCGGTTTGCCAACCACCGCGCGCAGTTGAACATCGGTGATGGCGGTGCAATGGTGGTGGTAGAGCGGTTGGCCGGTGTCACGGTCAGTGGCGGGAGCCACGGGGTGATGGTCAGGATCCCCGACGTCGATCGTCACCACGCGCACGCCGCCGCGCGAGGCGCACGCATCCTGAGCCCGCCCCAGGACTTTCCCTACGGTGAACGGCAGTACTCGGCGGACGACGTTGGTGGACACCGGTGGACGTTCAGTCAGTCAATCGCTGATTTCGATCCCCGCACTTTCGGCGCCGTCGTCGGTACGTTGGCGTGAGACGCCGTACACACAAGAGGCCGGCACTGTGGCCGGCCCCCGGTGTTCACACTAACCAGGTTGAAGTCTAACGACTGCTCCCGAAGTGTTGTGCCATAGATTGCACCTCCCGGCCGCGACCGTATCGTGGTGCCTCCGGTAGCGAAGGCGTGGTCGCTGCGCCTTTTATAGACGCCGCACCTGAGCGACGGTGACCGCAGAATACCACGGTCATCGCCACGAGTCTCGATACCTGCAGCAGCCGTCGAGGTAGCGCCTCCACTGCTGGACGGCTACGTCAGCAGCTCCGCGCAATTCGCAGTGATCATCGCTGTCATC